>DASYMM010000096.1:0-19913 GCA_036009085.1 Pyrinomonadaceae bacterium
TACGGCGGCGTGGCGGGGCTGGTGACGGTTGAAGACATACTGGAAGAGATCGTCGGCGAGATTGAGGACGAAGACACGGAGAAGGAAGAGGTCGTCGAGATCGTCGAAGCGAGCGACGGTTACTGGGATGCGCTCGGTTCAACCGAAGTGGGGAAGATCGAACGGCTCTTCGATTTCGAGATTGAAGACGACGATTTTACGACCATCGCCGGACTCGTCATCAGCGAACTCGGTTACGTCCCGCGCGCAGGCGAACGGCTCACCTTTCGCGGCCTCGACGTGGAAGTGCTCGAAGCGGACGAACGCCGCATCGCACGCCTGCGCCTGCGCCGCGCCGAAGCGAAAGCCGCAGAGTCGGAGTAAGAAACGATTGATCATTTCTTCATCGTTCCATTGAATCAATGAAGAAATGAACTGCTCCTTTGTCCCTTCCGTCCACATCCTTTATATTGTCGGCATGGCGAAAAAGAAGAGTAAGTTTCTGCGCGGGCGGCGGATTGACCCGAAGCCCATCACGGGCGAGTTTGCGCTCGCGGATTTGGTTGACGAAACGTTTCTGGCTTACAACGCGGGGCGTCTGCGCGAAGCGTGCCAGTTGTTCACGCAGAAGATGTTGGAGCCGGACGTGACGGTCGGCGTCTCGATCACGGGCGCGCTCACGCCCGCCGGACTCGGCATCTCCGCGCTCATCCCGCTCATGCGCGCGGGCTTCATTGACTGGATCATCACGACCGGCGCGAACCTGTATCACGACACGCATTTCGGCATCGGCCTCTCTTTGCATCAAGGCAACACGAGCACTTCGGACATCGTGCTGCGCGACGAAGAGGTCGTCAGAATTTACGACATCTTCTTCGACTACTCGGTACTGCTCGACACGGACGAGTTCTTCCGTCGCATCATCGAAGGGGAAGAATTTCAGAAGCCGATGTCCACGGCGGAGTTTCATCATCTCTGCGGTCGCTACGTGCGCGAGCGCGAACGCAAACTCGGATTAGAGTATAAATCGCTGCTCGCCGCCGCTTACGAGTTCGGCGTGCCGCTCTACACTTCTTCGCCCGGCGACTCCTCCATCGGCATGAACGTCGCGGCGAAGGCTTTGCAGGGAAACAAACTCGCTTTCGACCCGTCGCTCGACGTGAACGAGACGGCGGCAATCGTGCTGGCGGCCAAGCGCGGCGCGATTCACGGCAAGGGCGACCGCGGGCGCAAGCACGGCGGCAAGAGCGCGGTCTTCATCCTCGGCGGCGGCTCGCCCAAGAATTTCATGCTGCAAACCGAGCCGCAGATTCAAGAGGTGCTCGGCATAGACGAGCGCGGCCACGACTTCTTTTTGCAGATCACGGATGCGCGCCCCGACACCGGCGGACTCTCCGGCGCGACGCCCGGCGAAGCCGTCTCCTGGGGAAAGGTTGACCCGGATCGTCTGCCCGACGCCGTTGTGTGTTATGTTGATTCGACCATCGCGCTGCCGCTCCTGACGGCCTATGCGCTCGCACGCCACGAGCCGCGCGAGTTGAAGCGTCTCTACGAACGACGCGGCGAGTTGATGAATTTACTGCTATCGGAATATGAGAAATCTGAAAGAAGATAAATAGTTTCAAGTTTCAGGTTTCAGGTTTCAAGTCTGAAAGGCACTTCGTTCTTTAACTTGAAACCTGAAACTTGAAACCCGATGTGGGGTGCGCATGGGGAAGAAAATTACTGACGAGCAGCCGCGAGTTTATTTCGATTGTTCAAAATGTCCGGCTTACTGCTGCGGGATTTATGAGCGGATTCAGGTGACGAAGCGCGATCTGAACCGGCTGGCGAAACACTTCGGAATGACGGTCGAGCGTGCGACGAAGCGTTACACGAAACTGTGGGACGGTAAAGAGCGCGTGCTCCGGCGCACGCCCGACCCGATCCTCGGCGAAGCCTGCCAGTTTCTCAATCACGAGACGCGCGGCTGCACGATCTATCACGCCCGCCCGCAGGTGTGCCGCGAATATCCGGATCGCTCGCGCTGCTCTTATTACGACGTGCTGCAATTCGAGCGGCGACAACAAGACGATCCGAACGTCCTGCCGCTTTTCCAAATCACGTTCCGCGAAGTGGAAAAGAAAGTGGTCACGGACGAGCACGGCAGCGAAAAAATCTGGAAATATAAGAGCAGCGGCAAGTGACAGGTGACAAGTGACGAGTTAAAGCAGCAGTCCTGTCTTTAAACTTGTCTTGTTTCTGGCTCGTCACTTGTCACTCGTCACTTGTCACTGTTTTATGGAGGTGTGAGATGCAGGATTTTCTGGCGAAGATGGTGGGGCAGCGGGTGGATATTTTTTGCGGCGGGGCGTCGAGTTTGCACGGCGAAGTGGTGAAGGTCGAGGGCGGCGTGCTGCACTTGAAGGACACGGAGGGGACGCTGTGCTATGTGGCGGTGGAAAAGATCATCGCCGTGTGGGAGCGGCGCGAGGAGAGCGAGCACCGCGCGGGCTTCCTCAGTAGCGTGATGAAGTAAGGCGGAAGCGGCGGGTCAGTTGCGGGAGTCGTCCTGCGAATGTGGGCGCGGAAAATTTAACAGGCCGGCGTTGTGGGAGTATCACAACGCCGGCCTGTCGTTTTAAGGAGCAACCTTAAACTTAATCTGCGAGAGTCTGTGCGGAGAGCGGGACGCGGCGAAAGCCCGTGATACGGCTCGTCCAGTATTCGTTGAAGGGCGAATAGGTGACGCCCTGACTGGTCGAAGCGTGATAAAAGCCGTTCGCATCGGCGACGATGCCGACGTGCTTGAGATTGTTGAAGAAGACGAGCGTGCCGAATTTATACTTCTCGTCTTCGCTGACGGGGTTGAAGTTCGCCCAGAAGTTGCGCGCGCTGCCGCGCTCGAATTGGACGCCCGCCGACTGGAAGACGCTCCACACGAAGCCGGAACAATCGAACACGCGCGGCCCCTCTGTGCCGTAGACGTAGGGTGCGCCGATGCGCGTGTCAATCGCGGCCATCATCATCTGGTTGAATTGAAAGAGGCGCGGGGCGATGAGTCGCGGTTTGGCGAGTTCGGTCTCGTAGCGGTTGACGCTGGCAGGAGTGGCTTCGGAGACGACGAACACGTCGTTCTCTAAGCGATTCGAGCCGTCCTGTTGGGTGGCTTGTGTAACCTGGCGTGGGCGGGGTTGGTCGGTTTCCTGCGCGGCTGCGCCGTTGGCGAAGAGGCAGAGAGCGAACGACGCGACCAGCGCGCGGGGGAACAAAGTTTTAACAGACATAGACGGGGGCTTCGTAGCTCCTTATTCAAAATCCACAATTGCTTATGGGAACTTCTAGGGGTAGAAGGCTTGCTCGGCTGCATTTTGTGCAGCCAGAACATCTTACAGTCGCAACACGATTGAAACAAGAGGCAATGTGACTGTTTTGTGACAAGGCATACACGCTGATCGCGCGGTGAACCAAAACTAACCACAAAGGGGTGCGCTAATTGGTTCAACTTGAACGATGTGTGGCATGTTCATACGCTAATTGTTCAAAAGAAAGAATTTTTGCTCCATAAAAGAGAAAAGAAGGGGGATATTTTTTTCCGTGTTCGTGATAGCATGCGGCGGCTTGGCCGTAGGAGAGGACGCGAATTATGTTATTTATCGAAAGCAAAAGTCTGGATTACGCGGTTGACGGCGCGACGCGCACGTCTCTGTTAGAAAATTTACAGGAACAGGGCTTTGTCCCGTTGATTCGTTCGGCGCGGCTGCACCTGTACGAAGTTGCGCTCGCGGGCGCGGAGGGCGTGCGCGAGTTGGAGCGCGCTCTGGCGGCGCGTGCGGACGTGGAGGCAGAGGCGCCCTACGTGCGCGGCGAACTGTTCTGTGTGGAAGACTACGCGCTCTTTCTTTTGTTTGGCGACGCGGGCGGCGACGAGGCAGCGGGCGTGCGCGCCGGAATCATCTACGAAGGCGAGACGCACGAACCTCTGGACAAACTCGAAGCCTTTTGTCGCAGCATCGGCGAAGCTCTGGAGGCGGCGCGCCGCAGCGGCGTGGGCGGCGTCGCGTCCGGCGCGGAGAACGGCGGCGTCGCGACGGCGGGGTTGAGCGGCGACACCGGCAGTGGTGCGCCGCACGCGTTTGCATGGAAGCGGCGCGAGGGGCGCGCGTCCGAAAGTTTCCGACGCTTCGCAGAGACGGAGACGGCCACGCCCGCGAATGCGCGCGGCGAGATGGTCGAAGGATGGCTGCGCTCTTCCGGGATGCTCGAAGACACGCAGGCGCGCGGCTTCCTGCGTCGTTTGAGCGAGGCGCACAGGGAAGGGCGCACGGTGCCGGGCGCGCTGCCTGCGGGCGAGGGCGTGCCGGACGCGCTGCTCAACCGGCTCGCGGAAGTGGGTTTGTTGAAACGCGAGATTCTGGTGAGTTGCCGCAAAGACGGGCGCGCGCTGTTTCGCCTGCCGTCGCCGGATGCGTTCTCGATCTTGAGCGGGAGCAACGCCGTCTGTAACGAATGCGGCGCGGCCATCGCCGACGAGAAGGCGGAAGAAGTGACCGTGCCGACATCTCTCACCGCGACGCTCCTGCAAGACGGCGCGTGGCTCGCCACACACCTGCGCTCGATCATCTCCAAACTCGGCGTGCCCGAAAAACAGATCGTCGCGCGCGCCACGGGCGGCGAAGGTGAGGTGCGTCTGATGGTGAATGTCTGCGGCGAAGCGTTTCTCTGCCTCCTGCACGACGGCGACTGGACGACCGCGCAGGCGCGCCGCGCGCTCGACGAGCACGCCAAAAGCGACAGCGCGCACCTCGTCTTGATCGCGACCGGAAAGATACAGGAGGACGCGCGCCAACGCCTACGCGAACACGCGCGCCGCCGCACGCAGAATGGTCGCGAACTCGAACTCATTCTCGTAGAAGGAATGGACGCGGTCGCCGCCGAACTCCAACCCGCATTCGAGCGCGTCGCCTCGAACGCGCTCGCGGAAGAGTTGTGGGAACTCGACACGAGCCTCGGCCTCAGCGCGGGACAGTTGATCGCCACGCGCTTTCGCCTGATGCAACGCCCCGGCGCGCTCCGAGACCTCGCCGCCTCCGCCGCCGCTTCGATGTCGGGCAGCCTGCACGAGTTCTGATGGTAGGGTTTCAAGTTTCAGGTTTCGGGTTTCAGGTTAGAAAGGCTCTTCGCGCTTTAACTTGAAACCCGAAACCTGAAACTTGAAACCCGTCTTGACAACCGTGAGCCTCGCAGGTGAATCTTAGGTAGGTCGGCTCCCCGCTGGCCGCATTGCCGTTTGAAGGGTCTAACAGAAAGATGAAAACAGTTGCCGTCACGTCGCTATTAATGTTTGCGTTCGTCAACGCAAACGCGCAGGAAGCCGCTCAGTCGCCGACGCCGGGGCAGTTCAGCCGCCCGCGCAGCGTCACGAGCGCGCCCGCACAGTCGCAGCAGCAACCCGCGCAGCAACCCGCGCAACAGACTGCGCCGTCGGTCGTCGCGCCTGTCAAAACTGCGACGCCGCAGATGCCCGCGAGCGCGTCGCCCGCTGCGCAGCCAAACGGCACGACCGTCCCGGCGCAACCCGCCGCGACTGCGCCGCCTTTGGCAACTCCCGTCGTCGTGCCTTCAATCGCGTTGAAGCCCGCCGCGCCGATTAGCCCGAACAAAGTTCGCGCGCGCATACTCGAATCGCAACGCCTCTTGAAGACGCGCATCACGCCCACCGCCCTGAGCCAATCGCCCAACTTAAACTTCGTCACGCTCGCCGCCCTCGACGACGATTCATCGCAGATTCACCTGTTGACGCTGGCGAAAGAAATCTTTCTCAAGAAGGATACGGAAGTCACCGTCGCCTCTTCGCTCGGCGGTTTCCTGCGCGTGCGCGTCGTGCGTTCCAACTACGTCAACACCGCCGTCACCGTCTCCGATTTGACCGGGCGGCAACTCGCGCCGCTGCTCGTCGAGTACCCGATAGAGAAGTTTGGCCGTTATCGCGAGACGGCTTATTACACCTCCGCGCATCCCGCTTTGCTTACGCCCGAACTCGTCAAGAACGGTCAACTCTACGTGCGCACGATGGTTGATCTGGCCGCCAAGCGACTCAAGGACAAGGGGCATCACATGACGCCCGAAGTGTTGGACATGGCCGAGCGTCTCTGTCTCGTAGAGCACGTCGACCACGACCGCTTCCGCAAGGAGTCGCGCCTCGCCGTCTTCAACGAAGTCTATGCGCTTTATGCTTTGAACGAACTCGACACCTATCGCTACTCCGTGAGCACGGCCGGAGCGGGCGGCATGGTGCAGATGATCCCCTGGACATACCAGATGCTCCGGCAGCGTTACCCTGCGGTCGGCCTCAACCCGGATTTCGTCCTCGGCATGCGCAACCACGGCAACGCACTCGAAGCGATGCTGCTCTACATACGCGACACTTGGAGCGATCTCACTTTGAACGAAACCATCGCCGACGCGCTCGCCACGGGCATCGCCACGCCCGCAGACTTGATCGCCGCCGGTTACAACTCCAACCCGGCGAAACTCGCAGGCTACATACGTCGCGGCGGCGCGGCCTGGCGCACGCTCATCCCGCGCGAGACGCAGATATATCTACAGATTTATCAGGCGTTGGAATTTACGACGCCCATCAAAGCCCGCGCCAAGCAACCGGAGAAAGCTCCTACGGCGACGCCGACGGTGCAGCCCACAGAAGTTAAAAATTAGCCTGCACGTGCGCGGCGTTTTCGTTGCGCGGCAAAGTTAGTTTAATAGAGACTAACAAAACATCGTGCGGGCAAAGACTTGAACCACGAACACACACGAACACACACGAAACACGATTCGTGCTGTTTCGTGTGTGTTCGTGGTTAAATGCTTTTCTTAGGTGCTCTAAGTTTACGTCTCCCTTTCGTCTCTTCTTCACGGTTGAGAAAGGAACTCTTCTGAACATGACGTTGAAAAACATCTTGCGCGGCCTGAGCCTCGCGGCGGCCTTCGTGTGCCTGTGCCTGCCTCTCACGAACTGGACGCGCCGCGCCGGTGCGCAACGCGGGCAAGCGGGGCAGGCCAATCTGCCCGTCGAACAGACGCGCAAGAACATACAGGTGCTCAAAGGGCTGCCGGAGTCGCAGCTGTTTCCGGTGATGAACTTCGTCGCGGTGTCGCTCGGCGTGAAGTGCGATTTCTGCCACGTCAAGCAGAAAGACCCGAAGGGCGGCGAAGACATCTGGGTGTGGGAGAGCGACGAGAAGGAGCACAAACGCATCGGGCGACAGATGATGCGCATGACGCTCGACATCAACAAGAGCAGCAGCGCGGAAGCCTTCGGCAACTTCGGCGTCACCTGCTACACCTGTCATCGCGGCACGAACGGCGCACCGCGCATGCCGCCGCTGCCCGTGGCGGGAGATCATCCTGCCGCGGCCTCGACCGCAACGCCCCCACCGCGCCCCGCCCGCCCGACGCCCGAACAGATTTTGCAAAAATACTTGGAAGCCGTCGGCGGACGCGAGAGGATCGCGAAAGTTCAGACGACCGTGTTGAAGGGAACGCGCGAAGCGTCGCAGAATCGCAGTTGGCCGATTGAGGTGACGTTGAAGGGCGCGGACAAAATGGCAATCGTCGCCAACGTCCCGCAGCAAGGCGCGGTCACGCAAGGCTTGAGCGGCGCGCAAGGGTGGATTAAGAATCCGCGCGGTACGCGCGCGGCGAGCGGCGACGAACTATCCACGCTTCAGCGCACGGCTTTAATGTTCGCGCCGATTAAGATCAAGGAGCCGTCCACGTCGCTGAAACCCAACGGCAGGGGGAAAGTCGGCGACCGCGACGCGTGGGTCTTGATGTCCACAGCCGCAGACGGCACCATCGAAAGATACCTCTTCGACATGGAGACAGGTCTCCTGCTTCGCCAGACTACTTTCACGCCCGCCGTCCTGAACCTGCTCCCCGAACAGATCGACTACGAGGATTACCGCGACGTTGAAGGCATCAAGCTGCCATTCACCATTCGCATCTCCGGCGTTGACGCGTTCTTCGACTCGACGCGCAAGTTCACGGAGATCAAGCACAACGTCCCAGTTGACGACGCGCGATTCCAGATGCCTGCTGCCGCGACGGCGAAACCGTAAACGGAAGGTTGACGACGCAGCAAGGGGATGATGCCCCACAAGGGGCAATTGAAAATAGCCCGGCGATTTATCGCCGGGTTAAGCGCACCGCCAAAATTATTGAGTCCCGTAAGGGCAATTGAATCTATAACTCAATCGTCCCTACGGGACTCAAAGCGTTTCTTCCCTTTGTTCCCGGCGATAAATCGCCGGGCTATTATCAAGCGTCCCTACGGGACTAATAACTCTGCCTCTGTTTTCCGGCACTGACCTCGTTATAAATGCTTCACTTTAGTCGCCGTATTGCAGAGTGTCGCGCAAGGGCAAGTCCGGCACCGCTTCGTCGCGCGACTTGTCAGCGTATTGAAGTTTGTAGAGACGCCAGTAGAGGCCGCGCTCGGTGAGCAACTCCTGATGCGAGCCTTGTTCGCGTATCTCGCCGTGATGGAGGACGATGATGCGGTCGGCGCGCTGGATGGTGGAGAGGCGATGCGCGACGAGTATGGAAGTGCGGTCGCGCATCACGCGTTCGATGGCCTGTTGGATGAGTTGCTCGGTTTCGGTGTCAATCGAACTCGTTGCTTCGTCTAAAATTAAGAGGGCGGGGTCGAACGCGAGCGCACGCGCGAAACTGATCAACTGTTTCTGACCCACCGACAACCCCGCGCCGCGCTCGCGCACTTCCGACTTGAAGCCTTCGGGCAATTTCTCAATGAAGTTATCCGCGCGCACCTCGCGCGCAGCCCAGCCGATGCGGTCGTCCGGCATCTCTGTGCGTCCGAGCCGGATGTTGCTCTCGATGGTGCCGCTAAAGAGAAACACGTCCTGCAACACGACCGCGAAGTTTTCGCGCAAAGCTTTCAAGTCCCACTCGCGCACGTCCACGCCGTCCAAAAGGACGCGCCCGCGCTGCACGTCGTAGAAACGCATCAGGAGATTCGTGATCGTCGTCTTGCCCGACCCGGTGTGCCCGACGAGCGCGACCGATTGCCCCGGTTCGACCGCGAAGGACACGTCTTTCAACACCCAATCCTCGTCTTTGTAAGCGAACCAGACGTTCTGGAATTCGATGCGACCGCGCGCGCGCCCGGTCTTCACAGGCGCGGCGGGCGTCGTGATGGCGATGGGCAGGTCGAGCGTCTTGAAGAGGCGATGCGAGGCGACCATCGCGGCTTGCAGGACGTTGTACTTGTCGGAGATGTCGCGGATGGGTTGAAACAACGCCTGCGAATATTGAATGAAGGCGACGAGCGCGCCGAGCGTCAGGAGTTGCGGCGCGCCGGGCGTCGTGCCCATCACGCGATAGCCGCCATACCAGACGATGAGCGCGATGCCGACCGCGCCGATCAGATCAACGAGCGGGAAGAAGACCGCGTAGTAAAAGATCGTCTCGATGTTGGCGCGACGGTAATCGTCGTTCAGTTCGTGAAACTTGCGTTCGGACTTCGCCTCTCGGTTGAAAATCTGTACGGTCTGCGCGCCCGAAACGTGTTCCTGCAAAAACGAGTTGATGCGCGCCAGACGCGTGCGCACCGAGTCGTAGCCGCGCCGCGCGTGCTTGCGAAACCAGGAGGTCGCGGCGAAGAGGAGCGGGACGGTGATAAGCGTGATGAGCGTCAGTCGCCAATCCATCGCGAGCATGATGCCGACGATGATCAGGATCGTCAGCAAGTCGCCGAGCACGTCCGTGACGCCGGAGGTGAACAGTTCGTTGAGCGCGTCAACGTCGGACGTCAGGCGCGTCATGATGCGCCCGACAGGGTGACGGTCGAAGTAGGCAACTTCCTGATGTTGCAGTTTCTCGTAAAGCTCTGCGCGCAGGTCGTACATCACGTGCTGGCCGATGGTGTTGAGCAAGACGGCCGCCGCGTAAGAGAAGATGAAAGTTAAAAGCAGCACGCCGAGCATCGCCGCGGCCAGCCACATGAGGCCGCCCGGTTGACAGGCCGCGCCGCCGCCCGACTGGCACGGCAGGATGTACCAATCAATCGCATACTGCGTGAACTTCGGTTGCAGCACGCGCAAGCCGTTTAAGGCCAGAGTTAAAACGAGCGAGGGGATGAGCAGTCGCAGGTAAGGCCGTAGGTAGCGCGAGAGGCGACGCGCGATCTGCGAGTCATAGGTTTTGCCGATAGCTTCTTCTTCGTGAAATTGTTGAACTGCTGTCGCCATGTTTCGATAATTCCGCCGGTTATAAAGTCGTCTGATTAAGATTCGCGTTCGCCGTGCCGCCCGCTTCGATTTCGTCGAGTGCGGCGCTCGTGGGGAAGTGCAGGAGCATGCCCCCTACCGCGATGATGAACGAGTGCAAAGCGTAGGACAGCCCCGTGATGATGTAAGCCGCGAAACCGAGAATGGCCGTCATCTCGCACAAGACGAAGGCGACGATGTAAGCGGTCGTGCCGAGATCGAGGCGTCGCTCGGCGGTAGCCCGCGCCAGCAGCTTTCGCCTGGCGAGGAACGAGGCGAGGAAAGTCATAAAGCCGGTTGCACCGAGCGCCCACGCCATCGTGTGGTTACCGCTCTTGTCCAGCCCCTGCCGGACAACATACGTCATAGAGAAGAAGAGCGCGATTGACAGAAGGTGCGCGCTCCAAATGATCAAAAGCCCGCGCCGTCGCGCTTCGGCAGGCATTCTTTTCGCACCCTCATTCATCAACGTTTACTCCAAAATTTACACACAAAGATAATACGAACTTAAACCTATCGCGCGCATTTAACTCGCGGCGAGTTCTTCTTCCAGAAGTTGACGCTCGTAGAGCGCGGCATATTCGCCGCCGCGCGCGAGCAGTTCGTCGTGCGTGCCGCGCTCGATGATGCGTCCCTCTTCGAGCACGCAGATGAGATCGGCGTCGCGCACGGTGGAGACGCGGTGCGAGACGATGAGACTTGTGCGCTCGCGCATCACGCCGCGCAGTTGCGCGAGAATTTTCTCTTCGGTGTAGGTGTCAACGCTGGAAAGCGCGTCGTCTAAGATCAGGATGCGCGGCTGGCGCAAGACTGCGCGGGCAATCGCCGTGCGTTGCTTCTGCCCGCCGGAGAGCGTGATGCCGCGCTCGCCGACGAGCGTGTCGAAACCTTCGGGGAAACTGCGTATGTCGTCGCTCAAGCCCGCGATCTCCGCAGCCCATTCGACCTCTGCGCGCTCCGCACGTTCGACGCCGAAGGCGATGTTTTCGGCGAGCGATTCGCTGAACAGAAAAGTCTCCTGCGGGACGTAGCCGATGCTCGAACGCAACTGCTTGAGCGGGTAGTCGCCGAGCGGAACGTCGTCGATCAAGACCGTGCCACGCGGCGCGTCCATCATACGCGGCAGCAGATTCATCAGCGTTGACTTGCCCGTGCCCGTGCGCCCGACGAACGCCACCGTCTGCCCCGCTTCAATCACGAGATTGATGTCGCGCAAGACGGGCGGCAAATGTTCGCTGTAACTGAAAGTCAGATTGCGAAACTCGATGCGCCCTTTGATCGGCGGTTGCTCACGCACGTTCTCCTCGTCGGCGATGGTGGGTTTGATCGCAAAGATGGCGTTCATGCGTTTCAAACTCGCCGTGCCGCGTTGATAGAGATTGACGACGTAGCCGAGCGCGATGAGCGGCCAGATGAGACGCGTGAGATAGAGATTAAACTCCGTGAACTGCCCGACCGTGATGCTGCCGCGCACCGCCAGCAAGCCGCCGTACCAGAGAATCAAGACGAAGCCGAGGCCAATCAAGAACTGCATGAGCGGGCGCATCACCGCGTCTATGCGGACGAGTCCGAGATTGCGCTCGGCGTATTCGCGGTTGAGATTTTTGAAGACCGCGATCTCGGCCTCCTCCTGCGCGTAGGCGCGCACGACGCGCACGCCCGTAAAATTCTCCTGCGCGCGTGCGGAAATCTGCGCGAAGAAATCCTGTATCTTCTCGAAACGCGTGTGCACCTGCTGCCCGAAGAATTTCACGGTCAGAGAGACGAGCGGCATCGTCACGAAGAGCAAGAGCGTCAGGCGCACGCTGATACGTAGCATCAAGGGCAGGATCAGCACGACGATCAGGATGGTTTGCAGCGTGTACATGATCATCGGCCCGGCGAGTTGGCGCACGGCGGCGAGGTCGTTCGTCGCACGAGCCATCAGATCGCCAGTGCGGTTGGCCTGAAAGAAGGAGAGCGGGAGTTGTTGCAAGTGTCGGTAAAAGTCCTGCCGCAAGTCGAACTCGACGTGGCGCGACATGCCTATGAGGATGCGCCGCTGCAAAAAGAGGAACGTGCCGCTGATGAGACTGACGCCGAGAATGACGAGCGCGTAGCGCGTCAGTTTCGCCCACGTCACGTCTGCGCGCAATCCGTCCACGGCACGCCCGACGAGCACGGGGATGAACAGCCCGACCACCACGGAGGCCACGATGCAGATGATCCCCGTGATGAGTTCTTTTTTGTACGGGCGAAAATAGAGGGTGAATTTTTTTAGATCGTCCATAAACAGGAACCGGCACAACGCACGGAAACTCTAGCCCGACTTGGCAGCTAATTCGTCGCGCCTATGATGCGCGATTTCTCTCTCCAAAGCCAAACGTCGAAATAGTGCGGCGCGAGTGTCCACATTATAGAACAGGCGGTTGGCGAAAGTATGACGAGGAAGAGACGTGCAGAGAGGCAAGAGCAAAGGGAAAGGGGTAAAGGAAGTTGATTCTTCCTTTACCCCTTTCCCTTTACCTTTTGCCCTGAATTTAAACGGCGGACGTGTGAATCGGCAAATCGGCTTCGGTTTGGGTTGTGATCTCCATTGGCGTGCCGTACATCTCGTCGCTGACTTCGGTTTGCTCGCTCGGCGGGGTGCAGATGCGATTTCGTCCCGCGCGTTTGGATTCGTAGAGCGCGCGGTCGGCTGAGCCGACGAGTTGATCGCGCGAGTTGGCGTGCAGCGGAAATGTGGCGAGGCCGAAAGAGGCCGTGATGTGGCCGATGCCCGGCACTTCGGTCGTCTCAAGGCGCGAGCGCAGACGCTCTGCGACGATGAGCGCGCCTTCGAGTCCGGCCTGTGGCAGGATGACGGCGAACTCTTCGCCGCCGTAACGCGCTGCCGTGTCAACGCCGCGCAACTCGTCGCGCAACACGTCTGCGAGGAAGCGCAGCGCGGCATCGCCCGCGTCGTGGCCGTAAGTGTCGTTAACGCGCTTGAAGTGATCTATGTCGAGCATGATCAGCGAGACGGGTTGACGCATGCGCGTCGCGAGTCTGAGGTCGCGCTCAAGCTGCATCTCGAAGGAGCGACGATTGACGCAGCCGGTCAAACCGTCGGTCAGAGCCAACTGCTGCATCTGCGTGAACAGGCGCGCGTGATTGACTGCGACGGCCACCTGATCGGCCACGGTGCGAAGCAGCAGCAATTCGTTCTCTTGCCAGATGCGATGTGGGTCGTCGGAGCAGACCAGCAGCACGCCCATCGAGCGCGCTTGATAAAGCAAAGGGACGACGGCCAGCGGGCGCGTCTCGTCTTCCGTCTGCGCGCTCGTGCCGCGTTGTTCGTCGAGGACGTAGTGCTTGAGGCGGCGCGCGAGTTGTGTGTGATAGGCGTAGAGATCGTTGACGAGAGCTTCGCGTTCTTCTTCGGTCGGGTCGCCGTCGCGGAAGTAGCACTTCATCACGGGCGGTTGATCGTTTTCGCCTTCGATGTGGAGGCCGCTCAGTTGCACGCCGAGCGCGTGCCCGACTTCGTCCACGGTCGTCTGCAAGACGCTCGGCAAAGAGAGCGAACTCCGAATCGCAGACGCGATGCGGTTGATGGCGACCTCGCGTGCGGCCTGTTCTTGCAGGAGGCGCGCGAGCTTCGTGGTGACGGAGACGGTCAGTTGCAGCGAAGTGGCCTTCGGCATGCAGGTGCGCACGGCCTGCGCGAAGGCTTCCGTCTGCTCGAAGCGTTCCGCCGTCACGCGCGCCATCAGATATTCGAGCGCGGAATAGACGATGTCCGGCTCAAACGTCCAGATGACTTCGCTTTCGGTGTTCGTCTCAGCGCCGTCGTCGGTCGTCGTCCCGCTTACGGAGACGAGCAGGGCGGAGAAGCGCGCGTCGGCGATGATCACGAAATGTTCGTTGTTGCCGCCCTGAGCCGCGCGCGACAGGAGCATCGCCTCGCGCGCTTCGTCCAAGAGCGGCATCCCGTTGTAAGCGTCGTCTGGCGAGAGGAAGAAGAAGGCGTGGCGGGCGGCGCGGACAACTTTCAGGACATGCTCTGCCGAGCGCGGCGAACGCTCCTCCTGCATAGGTAAACTCTCCACTACCAAGGCCGCCAGGTTGTTCTCCAACACCACGTCTTCAAAATAGCGATGAAGTTGCGCAATCGTCTGGTCTGCGCAACGCACCGGAGTCAATTGACGGGAGTGTTGGGAAACTATCGCTTGGTATAGAGAAAGCATGAGACTTATATGACCGGGCTGCCAGATGAGGCTCGTTCAAGAGGAACTGCGGATAGCAACTTTCGCCGCCGCCAGATAGCGACGAAGACAAAACACATTTTGCATGATTTAACACGTTTTGTCTATGAATATTTACAGGACATATTTAAACCCCCGAAAAGCCCCGGCAATATTCCGCCTCTTTCTCCCGGCAGAGGGCGTTATTCGGAGAAACAAACGACTTAGCTTAGTTTCAGGTAGGTGGTCAGGGCGGTGACGACGAGTGCACCCGATTCGTTGAGAATTTCGACCGAGACGGTGGCGACGCGGCGACCTGCGCGCAGGACGCGTGCGTGCGCCGTTAGTTTGCCCCCGGTGGCGGGGCGCAGGTAGTGTAACGTGAGGTCAACGGTGACGGTTTGCTCGCTGCCGTCGAGCGTGGAGAGGACGGCGAAAGCGGAGGCCGAGTCGGCCAAAGAAGCGAGCGCGCCGCCGTGCATGATGCTGCCGAAGCGTTCCAAATCGGGACGCGCGCTCATGGAGAGCGTGGCCGTGCCGCGCGACGCGTCTTCAAACTCGATGCCGAGCAGTTGCGCGTAAGGGACGCGTGTGATGGCTTCGCGCAAGCGGCTCAACTCTGCGTCTGTTAGTGGAGTTTCGTTCAAGAGTTGTAGAGTCCCGCCGCGTCGGTTGATTCGACCACGACCGCCGTGCCGTAGGCGAGCACCTCCGTGATGCCGCTCCCCAACTCGGTCGCGTCGTAGCGCGCGCCGATGATGGCGTTTGCGCCGAGTTCGGTGGCGTGCTGCACCATGATCTCGAAGGCGTCGCGGCGCGTCGCCTCGCAGAGGTTCGTCCAGGCGGTGATGTTGCCGCCGACCATCGAATTGAAGACCGCGCCGATGTTGACGAAGAGGTTGCGCGAGCGCACGACGATGCCGCGCACGATCCCCAAATTTCGCGTGACGCGAAAACCGGGAAGCTCGAACGCGGTCGTGACCATGTGCGGCGAGACGGAGTAGCGTCGCTCGCTGATCTCGTAAGGTGCGCGTGTTTGCAGGGGATCGTTATTCATATTTTGAAGCCCGTTTCGCGGACGGTAGATGTGAGACTGCCAATCGCCACTGTCAATTACCGAATAACGACGGCTGCGCGCCTTCGTCGTCTTGTGCGATGTCATCGGCACGCGCCTCTTCCGGCGTCCAGCGATAACGACGCAGATCGCAGCGGTCGCGCGCGTCGAACTCGATGCCCTCGGCTTCGAGCATGCGCTGCTGTTTGTTCAAGGGCAAAAGCATGCGCGCCGTGGAGCATGCGCCCTGCGCGTTGATCACTCGATGCCACGGCACGGACTCGTCCGCCGCGTGCATGGCGAAGCCGACGGTGCGCGCCGTGTAACCCTCGCCGAGAATCTCCGCGAGTTGCCCATAGGTCATCACCTGACCGGCGGGGATGCGACGCACGAGTTCGAAGACGCGTTCGTTGTAGCCCGGTTCACCCGCGCTGGCCGGAACACCCGCCGCCGCGTTCAAGTCTCGCCCGTCGTCGCTTCGTTTTGCTTTTGTGACCATCTCTGATTTTGTGGACAGCTTTGATCTTGTGCCCATCGTTTCTTGTCCGTCCGGCTATGTTCGCGCCACCAGTCGCGCCACTCTGCTATCGCGCGCCTGCGTTCGACCTGCGAAGCCGCAGGCTGGAAACTGAGTCAAGTGTTGGTCGCATCGCGCAGGCACATCTCGGCCAGAAAGCGCGTGCGCAAATCCGAACTCGACAGCAATTCGATGAGTTGCGGGACGGAGAGCCGCGCGAAGCGTGCGCGTTCGGCGGCGAAAATTTTTCGTTTGTCGCTCGGTGAATTCATCTCGGCAGTTTAGATGCGTTCGAGTTCGGGGAGCGTGCGAGCCGTTTGCTGGTCGCCCGTGTTGAGCGTGCTCTTCGGCTCGATCAGCACGACGTGAACTTCTTCTTCGGCCACAGGCATGTGCTCGACGCCTCTGGGGATAATCGCAAACTCGCCCTCCGCAAGTTGCAGATCGCGATCTCGCAACTTGATCGTCAGATTTCCTTTGACGACGAGGAAGAGTTCGTCTTCCTCGTCGTGCTGGTGCCAGAGAAATTCGCCTTTGAATTTAACGAGCTTGACGTAAGCGTCGTTCACCTCGCCCGCGATCTTCGGCTTCCAGTGCTCCTGAAAGAGGGAGAACTTGTCGCTCAGATTAACAACTTCCATATCTTCGGCTCCTAAACCGTGTGAAGCGAGGAGGGTTACGGCAACGTGCGGAGGACGGCGCGTGCGGGTGCGCCGTCGCCGCTGCCCGCCGCGATCTTCAAAGGCAGGCAGATGAGTTCATAGACGCCCGCCGCCGCCGCATGCAAGTCAAGTCCTTCGATGATCACGACTCCTGCGGAAAGCAACGTCGTGTGCGTCTCGAAAGTTTCCGATTTGAACTTTTCGATGGACAAATAATCTATGCCGACGAGCCGCACGCCGCGTTCGAGGAGCGCACGCGCGCCTTCCAGCGTGAGGTGTGTGAAGTCTGCGCGAAACGCACGACCTTCGCCGCGCCAGAAATTGGAGTTGCGTGTTTTGAAGAGCACGCGCTGTGTGCCTGCCGGAACGTGCGCGGCGACGTGGCTCGCCTCTATGGCCTCGACTGTCTCGTCCAGTTCGACGACGCGCGCTTCGCCGATGAGCGCATCGAGCGGCATGACCGACACCTGCGGCGCGCCTTCGATGAAGTGCGCGGGCGCGTCAACGTGCGTGGCCGTGTGCGCGCCCATGCGCAGCAGAGTGACGTTGGCGGCATCTCCGCGCGCGATGGCCGCCCACGAAACGATCTCTAGCGCGGGGTCGCCCGGATAAGTCGGCGTCGTCTCCGGCGAGATGGCGACGCTGATGTCGAAGATAGGCATAAAGAAGTGACAAGTGACGGGTGACAAGTGACGAGAGAAGGCAGGTAAATCGTGAATCGTCAATCGTGCATAGACGAAAGCTTTTTCTCTCTGTTTCCGATCCGGGATTTACGATTTACTTGTTTTCATTCATCACTGCGCATGTTAATGGCAGCTTTCGAGGGCTGTCAACGCGTTGTTGGTTTAATAACGCATGACTTCTTGCGGCGTTGATTGCCGTGCGTTAGCATTTGGTTGAGATGGGTTAAGTTTGACCGGGTAATGATTGGTCTGATTGGGAGTGCGGAGCTATTTCGGAGATGAGAGAACATCAAGACGTGCCGCGCGTGGCGGCTTCGAGTTATTTGAACTCGGCTCCGCTGATCTGGAGTTTTGCGCGGGGCGAGCGTGCGCGCGAGGTGGCTTTGTTGACGGACGCCGCTCCCGCTCGTTGCGGCGACATGCTCGCGCGCGGCGAGGTTGAAGCCGCGCTCGTGCCCGTCATCGAGTATCAACGTTTGCCGGAAGTGGCCGTCGTGCCGGACGTGTGCGTGGGCGCGCGTCGCGCCGTGCGCAGCGTCGTGCTCGTGACACGTTGCGACGACTTGAAAGACGTGCGCACGCTCGCGCTCGACGAATCCTCTCGCACTTCCGCCGCGCTCGTGCAGATCATCTTCCGCGAGTTTGTGGGACGCGATGTGGCGACCGCGCCCGCTTCGCCGGATGTGCGTGCGATGCTCGCGGCGCATGATGCCGCGCTCGTCATCGGCGACCCGGCGATGACCTTCGCGCGAGAGAATTTGCACGTACATGATCTGGCCGTGCTCTGGCGCGAGTTCACGAATCTGGGTTTTGTCTTCGCGATGTGGATGGCGCACGAGTCTGCGGCGGAGGCGGTGCGGCGTATAGATTTCGCGGGCGCGCGCGACGAGGGGCTGGCGCGTCTGGAAGAGATCGTCGCGGAGTACGAACGCGAACTCGATTTGCCGCGCGCTGAACTGCGCTCTTACCTGACAGAGAACATCTGCTTCGATTTGAACGCAGACATGCGCGCCGGTCTCGAACTGTTTTTTCAACTCGCGCACAAGCACAAACTCACGCCGGGGCTGCGTCCTTTGAAGATGCTCGGCGAATGATTTATCGCGCACATCCCGGCGCGCATGCGCGCTGCAAACTCGGCGCGTTCGTCGCGTTTCAAACAAAGTGCGCGGGGTGGCGTATAATGAGCTGGAGTAATAAAAGGGAGAGGCCGCGCCGCCGATTTTTAATAACTATCAAACTAACGCCATGAAAGACATTCAACCAATTCTCGACCGCGCTCTCGCAGGCGAGCGTCTGACCGTGGAAGATTGCACCGCGCTGCTCGAATCCGAGGACATCGCGCGCATCGGCGTCGCCGCCGACGAAGTGCGCAAGCGCAAGCACCCGTCCGGCGTCGTCACCTACATCATTGATCGCAACATCAATTACACGAACGTCTGCAACGTCGTCTGCACCTTCTGCGCCTTCTATCGCCGACCGGGCAAGCCGGACACCTACGTCCGCACCTTTGAAGAGATTTGCGAGAAGATTGACGAGACCATCGCGCTCGGCGGCACGGGCATCCTGATGCAGGGCGGCCTGCACCCGGATTTCGGCATCGAGTGGTACGAAGATTTACTGCGCACGCTCCATGCGAAGTATCCGCAGATGCAACTGCACAGTTTTTCGCCGCCGGAGATTCACAACATACATCTCATCAGCGGCCTCTCTTACGCAGAGATCATGGAGCGTTTGAAGGCGGCGGGGCTGTCGTCTCTGCCCGGCGGCGGCGGCGAGATTTTGGACGACGAGGTGCGCAAACGCGTCTCGACCAAGTGCACCACCGACGAGTGGCTCGACGTGATGCGCGCCACACACCGCACGGGGCTGCGCTCGACGGCGACGATGATGTTCGGCATCGGCGACAACGTCACGCACCGCGTCCGCCATCTCGAACGCATACGCGCGCTGCAAGACGAGACCGGCGGCTTCACGGCCTTCATCCCGTGGACGTTCCAACGCGAGAACACCGCGCTCGGACGCCGCATCAAAGACGAGCCGACGGGCGTCGATTATCTGAAAATGGTCTCGGTCTCGCGCCTCTTCCTCGACAACATCGAACACATCCAGTCGTCGTGGCTGACGCAAGGTTTGCGGCTCGGTCAAGTCGTCCTACGCTTCGGCGCAGACGACATGGGTTCGATCATGATCGAAGAGAACGTCGTCTCCGCCGCCGGAGCGCACAACGAAGCCGACGAACGCATGCTCCGCTACCTCATCCGCAGCGCGGGATTTACCCCGCAGCAACGCGACATCCTCTACAACCACGTCAACCGCGACGAAGCGACGACGGGCGACGCTAGCGATTCCGCCACGCTGCGCGAGTTGAGCGTCGCGTTTGCCGATTGATTAGGACATAAAGCTAACGGCGTGCATCACCCGTCGCGCACGCAATTTCGGCACAGTTAAGTTAAAGATGATGTTCGAGCGGTCTCGCGGTCGGTCGCATGCAGTGCAGTTAGCTCTTCACTCCGATGAAAACCACATGCTCTTCGGGATATTGATC
>DASYMM010000097.1:0-2710 GCA_036009085.1 Pyrinomonadaceae bacterium
ATTTGCGTCCGCGCTTCGCGCCCGTGCGTCGAACTGTTTGCGGCGCGGGTCAATAAAGTTTCTCGTCTCAGGAACAGATGACTTAAGATGCAGCCGTTAGCGCGTGTGGAGGTGGGAGGCGTTCGTTGTGGCCGCCGGGGAGTAGTGTTTGAGATGCGTGTCTTTGTCGCCATTGTGAGTTGCGTGTTGATCGTCGTCGTGTTGTGGGACGCGTTCGAGGCAATCGTCCTGCCGCGACGCGTGACACGGCGGCTGCGCCTCACGACGTTCTACTATCCGGCGACGTGGCAGCCGTGGCGGATGCTCACGCGGCTCGTTCGTTCACGCAAACGGCGCGAATTGCTCCTGAGCATCTACGGACCGCTCTCGCTGCTCGGGCTGATCGTGCTCTGGGCGATTGGCCTCGTCTTCGGCTTCGGGATGCTGCACTGGGCGGTCGGCACGCCGCTCAACATCGCGCCCGAAGGCACGACGCTTTCCACCTATCTCTACATGAGCGGCGTCGTCTTCTTCACGCTCGGCTTCGGCGACGTGACGCCCTTGAGTGGCTTCGGGCGATTTCTCGACGTGCTCGAAGCGGGCATGGGCTTCGGCGTGCTCGCCATCGTCATCGGCTACCTGCCCGTGCTCTATCAAGCCTTCTCGCGCCGCGAGGCCAACATCTCGCTTTTAGACGCGCGCGCGGGCACGCCGCCCACCGCCGCCGAACTTTTGCGCCGCCACGGTCGCACAGGGAACATGGAGGCGCTCAACAAACTGTTGAGCGATTGGGAAGTGTGGTCGGCTGATTTGATGGAGAGTCATCTCTCTTATCCGATCCTGTGTTTCTTTCGCTCGCATCACGACAATCAATCTTGGCTCGCGTCGCTGACGACGATTCTCGATTCCTGCGCGCTCGTCATGGTCGGCGTGGACAACGCGCCCACGTGGCAAGCCCAACTCACCTTCGCGATGGCGCGTCACGCCGTCGTTGACCTCGCACAGGTTTTTAATTCCAGCCCGCGCGCGTGGAAAGACGCGCGGCTCCCGGCGGCGGAACTCGCGCGCCTGCGCCTGAGCCTCGCCGCGGACAACGTGCCCTTGCGCCAAGGCGCGGACGCAGACGAACAACTCGCAGAGTTGCGACGCATGTACGAGCCTTACGTCGCGTCGCTCGCCGCGCATCTGGCGATGCCGCTCCCGCCGTGGATACACGAGCGCGACGTGGTGGACAACTGGCAGACGAGCGCGTGGGAACGCAACCCGCGCAAAGTGGCGCAGAAGGTTGCACACGCCTGCCAGCAAGCCCAAGTCGCCAAGTCGAAGACCGCCGCCAAGTAGTTTTTTGAAAAAATCAGCCGGGAGCGGAGACGTTTTACGCGCGTCTCGCTCCCGGCTATTCTTTCGCCTCGGCTGGCTGTGTCTTCGTTTACTTATCCTGATCCGCGTCCTTCGGCTTGTTCAGACGGACGTAGGCTTCGCCGCGCGGCGAGAGTTCGGCTTTGTAAGCGACCGCCGCGAGGATGTTTGCCAGCAGTTCCTTGTTGTCCATCTTGAAGCTCGTCACGCCCGACACCCGCGTATCAGGATCGTTGAACTGCATCGTCAGATAGCGATACTTCTTTTTGAAGAGTAGGGCGGGTAGGGTGTAGATGCTCGCGCTGCCGATGACGGAGGCCGCCGTCGGACGGCGCGATTGGGTATCGGCGTAAGCGGCGGCGATGGCTTTGTACGGGATCGAAATATATTCCTTCTCCTTCTTGTCGCGGAAGACGAGGCGGCTGCTCTCGTCGTCGAAGTGGAGCGTGCCGGTCTGTTTTTTGTTGTAGCCGAAAATGCCGCCTTCGTACTTGGCCTTGACGTTCTGCGGCACGTTCACCGGCGGCGCGACCGGGGCGTTAGTGCCGTTGGGCGGCGGCAAACTCGCACCCGGCGGCGGTAAGGGCACGCTGATGGTGCGCGAGCGTTGCGCGGACACACCGCCCGCCAGTTGAGTTGACAGCAACAAGGCCGTGATAAGCAAAACTTTATATTTTCTTTTCATAAATGGTCTTTCCTTCTCTCCAAAATTTCGTATCCCTTTTGTTCATATTAGAGACGCACGCCGCCGAGCGTACGTTGCCAGACGAGCGAACGCTTGAGCACACAAAAACGCTGCCGTTCCTCCGGCGTGCAGACGCCGTCGAGTTGTTCGAGGATGGCTTCGACGAGCGGCACGGCAAACGCGCCCGCGTGCGCCACGATCTGCGAATAATAATGCAGCCCCACGCGCCCCTCCGCGTCGCGGTGAAACTCGCCCGTCTGCGCTTCCGTCAGACGAAAAACGTCCTGCCCGACCGGAATCACGCGGCGCGGCACGCTCATGTGCACGCGCCCGTCTTCGCGCCAGCCGAGCAGAAGGATGCCGACGAGCACGCCCTGTTCGTTCAAATAATCGGGACTCAAAATCGCGAGGTCTGCCGCCGGAGACAGGCGCGGCCCGAACTGCCCGTACTCCGGGTTGACCAGCAGCGTGTTATAGACGACGCCGATCACGTCGAAGTCGTCCGCCACGGGGAGCGAGACGAACTGCGCGAACCCGTAGTCCGACGCTTCCGGCGGCGCGTCCACATCCAGACGGTCAATCACGCGCCCGACATAATCGACGTGCGAATTTGATTTAACGATCTTTGCGATCTTGGTCATGGGAAGAATTTGGTCAGTTGTCAGTTGCCTGTGCTCGATGAGTGTC
>DASYMM010000098.1:0-6589 GCA_036009085.1 Pyrinomonadaceae bacterium
AGTCCTTCCGCCGGGTGTGACCGCCTGATCGTCTCGCAATCGTTCTTCGGCGCGCCGGAGTTTCGCCTGAAAGGCTTATACACTTACACCTTCTACCGCGTAGGGTTGAACCGCCGACCCACCTACGAGGAGATCATCCCTGACATGCGTAGCGTGACGGGACAGAACACGGCGGAGGTCTATCAGAAGCGCGCGCAGTTTGCGGTGGACTTTGCGGCGCGGCAGGAGTTCAAGACGCGCTACGACGCGCTCTCGGACACGGCCTTTGTGAATGCGCTCCTCGACCCCTACGGCCTCCAACAGATCAACACGCCCGACCCGCAGCAGCCGGAAGCGACCGCACGCGTGGTGCTGACGCGCGCGGAGTTAATCAACCGTCTGAGCGCGAGCGGCGCGCAAGCGTTGACCAGAGCGCAAGTGCTGCGCGCCATCGTCGAATCGGCGGAGGTGAGCGCGGCGGAGTACAACGGAGCGTTCGTGGCGATGCAGTACTTCGGTTACTTGAGACGGACGCCGGAGGAGTCGGGTTATCAAGCGTGGCTCCGGGTCATCAATCAAGACCCGAACAACATCCGCATCATGGTCAACGGCTTCCTCAACTCAACCGAGTATCGCATCCGTTTCGGCACGCCTTAAATTAAACGCACAACTTACCGCCGCAGACGCAGAGCCAAGCCGCAGAGGGGCGCAGAGGAAAACACTTCTCTGCGTTAATTCTGCGGCTTGGCTCTGCGTATGCGGCGGTGAAGGTTTTAGGGCAAAATAGGTGTTGATTAAAGTAAGAGCGATCAGTTAATCTGGATATTAAGGGCGAAACCCTCACCGCCAAAGTTTCGCGCCCGTCTTGGTTTGCCTCCCTGACGACAATTCAAATCCTTTCAGTTTTTGTACCCGCCGCTTCCTGCGCGAAGGAGAGTCAACAAGTCAATCATGATTGAATCCGGCACACTGCTCCAAAACCGTTACCGTGTTGTCAAACAGATCGGACAGGGCGGGATGGGCGCGGTTTACGTCGCCACGGACGAACGCTTCAGCAGCACCGTCGCCGTCAAGCAGACTTTCTTTGACGACCCGGCCTTGCGTCGCGCCTTCGAGCGTGAGGCGCATCTCCTGAACCACCTGCGCCACACCGCGCTCCCCAAAGTCAGCGATCATTTCGCGGAGGGCGAAGGGCAATTCCTCGTCATGGAGTTCATCGAAGGCTCCGATCTCTCCGAACTGCTCAAGGCGCGCAGCGGCAGCGCGTTTCCCGTCGCCGACGTGCTCGCGTGGGCTGACGCACTGCTCGACGCGCTCGACTACCTGCACACGCACGAGCCGCAGGTCATCCACCGCGACATCAAGCCGCAGAATTTGAAACTGACGCCGCGCGGCCAGATCGTCCTGCTCGACTTCGGACTCGCGAAAGGAAATTCGACCGAGACGCGCGCCAACCTGACGGCCAGCGTCTTCGGCTACTCGCGCAACTACGCGCCGCTCGAACAAATTCAAGGCACCGGCACAGACGCGCGCAGCGACCTCTATTCGCTCGCCGCCACGCTCTATCACCTGCTCACCGGAGCCGCCCCGGTTGACGCACTCACACGCGCCGGCGCGATCATCAACAGCCAGCCCGACCCGCTCCGTCCCGCGCATCTCGCGCACGCGCAAGTGCCTGCCGCCGTCGGCGAAATCCTGCGCCGCGCCATGTCGCAGAACGCCGCGCACCGTCAGGCGTCGGCAGCCGAGATGCGCGCCGCGCTGCGCCGTGCGGCGACCGCCATTCCCATCGCTGCCTTCGACCGGCACCAGTCGGCGACGGACGCGCCAACCGTTTTGGAAGCGACGCAAACTGCCTTCGCGCAACAGTCGCTTTCCGAGACGCATTCGACGACGCTCCTACAACACTCGCCCCAAACGTCAGCGAGCGAAACGACCTTCGTAGATGCCTTCGGCGTCCGGCGTCGCCAGTCAACCATGACGGCAATTGAACCACCGCCGCTCACGCCGCCCGCGCCGGAGAAGCCAAAGGCAAAGTTAGTCGGCGTAGCCGTTGCGGTGCTCGTGGCTTGCGCTCTCGTCGCCTTCCCGCTCATCCGCCGTGCGAGCGAGCGCGACGCCAATCCGCAAGTGCAAACTGAAACGTCGCCCGCGTCGTCCACAGCCGCGCCGCAGACAGACGCGCCCGGCACGACGCAAGCTGAGAGCGAGCAAGAGACTCTGGCGACAACTCCCGATTCGGAAGCGACGCCCGCGCCGTCTCCGTCACCCGGCGTCGAATCGCAGGCTGCAAACGGTCAACCCGCCACAGATGCGGGAGCGGCGACGCCTAACTCCGGTTCAAATCCCGACGCCTCGAAAAGCGTTCAACTTCCAGCATCGTCGGACAACTCCGGCCTCTCGATCCAATCGCCGGCGTCGAGCGCGCAACCCGTGAGAAACAATGCCGCCGCAGAATATGACGCACAACGCGCCGAGGAGTTACGGAGAAGGAAGGAACAGCAGGAAAAGCAACTGAGAGAACAGCGCGAACGGGAGCAGCAACCGCAATACATGGCCGTGCCGCATTATGAACTGGAGCGCGGCGGCCAGCCTCCGCCTCAGCCGGGCGGCGGTGGTCATCGCCCACCTCCGCCGCCGGGTCGCCCGCCATCTTAATTGACACAGGCTTTTCGGGAGAGTTAATCAATCAGTCGAAGTTTGAAGGGAAGATAAGCGGCCAACGCTTGAAGCGCGTGAGCAACCTTGAGTTGTTATTGCTCCGCCACCTGTTGCCATAAAACTTCACAGACTTGAACCGGCTGCGCGCGATTCTTGACCGTGAGAGCCGCGTGCTCGCGCAGCGGAAACTGTCCTTGCGGGAGCGCGCTCGCCGTCGCTTCGCTCAATAAAATCTGCCCGCCCTGGGCGTTGGATTCCAGACGCGACGCGAGGTTCACGGTGTCGCCGATGGCCGTGTATTCCGTGCGCCGCTCCGAGCCGATGTAGCCTACGGTCGCCTCGCCCGTGTGCAGACCGATCCCGATGCTCACCTCCGGCAAGCCCGCCGCGCGAAACTCCTCGTTCAGTTTTTGAATGCGTCGCTGCATCTCTATCGCCACGACGACGGCGTTTACGGCATCGTCCGGCGTCGTCGTCGGCGCGCCGAAGAGTGCCATCAATCCGTCGCCGATGTATTTGTCGAGCGTGCCGCTGTGGGCGAAGATGATGTCGCTCATCGCCGAGAAATAAAGATTGAGCAATTGCACCACCTGTTCCGGCGGCGCGTGTTCGGCGAGACGCGTGAAGCCGCGCACGTCTGCAAAGAGCACCGTGATCGTCTGGTTGACGCCGCCGAGCTTGAACGACTCTGGATGTTCGAGCATCTGGCGCACGACGTATTCGGGCATGAAGCGACTGTAGTTGGCGCGAGCCACTTCTTCGCGCGCGAGGCGTTCGTGCGAGCGCACGTTTTCGACGGCCACCGCCGTCTGCGAAGTGATCGCGCAGAGCAGTTCCAGATCGTCGCGCGTGAAGGACGTAAACTGATCGAGGCAATCGGCGTAGAGCGCGCCGTGCACCCCGGATTCGCCGACGAGCGGCGCGCACATCGTCGAGCGCACGCCCTGCGCGATGATCGAATTGACGCCCGCAAACTGTTCGTCGGCTGACACGTCCTGCGACAGCAAGGCGACGCGCTCCTGCATCACTTTGCGCGTGATGGTGCGCCCGATGGTCAGGCTTTTCGCCGTCGCGGTGAATCTCTCCTCGCGCACGCGCATCGCCACCGGGCGCAAATTAGCGTCCGCGCCCGCGCGCTCGTCGCGCAGCAAGGCCACGACGCGCGCCGCGGGCGTGACGCGGAAAATAATATCCGTCGCCTTCTCGAAGATGAGGTCGAGATTGAACACGGAGCCGAGCGTCTGGCTCATCTCGTAAAGCACGGCGAGGATGTCGGCCTTGCGACGCAGGGCTTCGATCTCTTCTGGTGTGGAAGCCGCGCCGCCCTTGTCCGGCAGGCGTGTGGAAAACATCTCCTGCGCCTTGATCGCCAGCTGCGTGTGGCCGAGCCGCACGTCGTCATAGCCGACGCCCGGCAACGCTTCCGCCAGCGGCGACTCAAACTTAAGGACGCTCGCGCCAATCGTGATCTGCTCGCCGTCCGCGAGCACGTGCTCCTGAAACGGCTGGCCGTCAATCAACACCTTGTTGGAACTGCGTTGGATCGACGGCCCGGCCTTCCGCCCGTCAATAATCCTGTAGGCCGCCTCTCGAAACTCGATATAAGCGTGATAGCGCGAGGCGCGCGGGTCGTCCAGCACGACACTGTTGTCGGTCGCGCGCCCGATGGTGCACACAGCCTGCGGCGACAGTGGATACTGCCACTGCCGACCGCTCGCGTCTTTAATTTTGAGTAAGGCCATAGGACGAATGTTTACCGCTGCGGACGAAATTCGGTTCGAGCCGGGCAAACCGGCGTGAGCCATTCGTTGCGCCCCCGCCGGAATCTCAATAGTATTATATAAGCATATCTCCGCCGGATAGATAAATCAGAATCAACTTCGAGCAGCAGCGGTCGCATCGAGCAAAAGCAAGAAAGGCGAAACCACGAACTCACACGAAACGACACGAAACAAGTTCAGTCTGTTTTCGTGTCTTTTCGTGTGAGTTCGTGGCTTATGTCTTTCGCTCCGAGGCGATGTTTTAAGTCGCCCCGGATGAGTCGAAGAGCCGCCATCTCAGTTGAAATGGCGGCTCTTGCCGATGGTAAAAGCGGGGCTTGTCAGTAGCTCAAACGCGATCTCTCTGCCGTTTAGTGTGCCCAGTCGCCGGTGAACTTGAGGCTGTCGAAGTTGGTGACGAAGTACGGTTCGAGCGGCGTGCCGTCGGGCTTGCGCACGAACGCGAGGGTCGTGTCGGTGGGGATGCCGCCGTCCGTCGGGTCTTTGACGACGGGGCAGATGCCGTACATAGGGCCTTCGGAGCCGTTGGGATTGCGGAAACGCTTCGCGGCGAAACCCTTGCTGAAAAGGTTTTCGAGTTCGCTCAAGGTCTTGATGATGGGCGTGCCGTCGAGCGCGAGGCCGTTTCGCTTCTGGAGGTCTGCGAGCGCCTTCTGCCCGTCCTTCGTATTGAAGGCGCGGTCGGTGTAGCTGACCCAGATGTGAATCCAGAGGCCGAGCGGGTTGTTGCTGAAATAGCCGTTGCGCATGTCAACGATGTCGGCTTGGCGGTTGTTGCCGAGGCCGATGGGATTGCCTGTGCGCGTCGGGAAGACGTAGAGCGGCATGTTGTCGGCGATCTGGCGTGCGCGCTGACCGGCGGCGTCGTTAGTGAAAGCTGTGACGAAGAGGTCGCCCATCACAGTCCAGTAGGTCGGCGCGCCGCTGTGGTTGTAAGCCGGGTTGAGTTGGAGCGTGCGAACGTTGCGCTGGAAGGAAAAGAGGGGCGCGTCAATCGTGCCACGAGGCGCGACGCCCTGCCGGCGGTTGACGATCACGGTCGGGTCAACGCCGTTCTGTAGGTAGAAGGCATCGGTAAAGTCGAAGAGACGATCTTCGACATCGGCGCGCACGGCCATGGGGGCGACGAGCGCGGCCAGCAGGAGGGTTAACATGGCAAACTTTTTCATGATTTTTATAATCCTTTGTCTCAATTAAATATTGGAAGTCGGCTGTGCGGGGTAGGCTTCGCGGAAGACAGGACACCTCACAGAGGAACATCGCCCGGCACGTTAAATTTCTCAAGGGCGACTAGAGCATGTCTTTACAACAACCGTGCCACGTCACACACGCGCCTGCTTTCGCCGGACGCGCCGTAATCTGCGGGATAATTGAAGGTTGATTGTTTTGAATTGACAGGGAAGGATTTAACCGGACGCATACTTCGTTCGCATACAACTTGACGCAGGCGTCTGCTTCGCGCTTTTTGCTAAGCAAAGCAGTCGGAATTATAAGAGTGCGAATGAAGTATCAGGTGTGAAGGAAGTATCGCGGATGGCGAATGCCTTTCACACGTTGAAGCGGAAGTTAACGATGTCGCCTTCCTGCATGACGTACTCTTTGCCTTCGAGGCGGAGCAAGCCTTGCTCGCGTGCGGCGGCGTAGGAACCTGCGCGCGTCAGGTCGTCGTAGCTGACGATCTCTGCGCGGATGAAGCCGCGTTCGATGTCGGAGTGGATCGTGCCTGCGGCCTGCGGGGCGCGTGTTCCGCGCGGGATCGTCCAGGCGCGCACCTCCTTTTCGCCCGCCGTTAAAAATGACATGAGGCCGAGCAGCCTGTAGGCGCTCTGGATGAGACGGCCAACGCCGCTGCCCACGACGCCGAGAGCTTCGAGATAAGCGCCGCGCTCGTCCAGTGGAAGCTCTACGAGTTCGGCTTCGAGTTGCGCGCAGATGACGACGCACTCGGCGGATTCGCTGGCGGCGATTTCCTGTACGGTGCGGACGTGCGCGTTCTTCTCTGCGCCTTCGGAGAGCGTGGCTTCATCAACATTGGCAGCATAGATGGTCGGCTTCATCGTGGGCAGAAAGAAGCCGCGCGCGACTACGCGTTCGTCGTCCGTGAGGGTGACGGTGCGCGCGGACTTGCCATCTTCGAGCGCGGGTTGCAGTTTATCCAGAACATCAAG
>DASYMM010000099.1:0-3855 GCA_036009085.1 Pyrinomonadaceae bacterium
TGTTCTTCGGCGACAGGCCAATCCTGACGGGCTACAGCGATTTCGGTCAAATTACTTGTGAAAGCCGCGAGACCATCCTGATCGTTTGTTTTCTTCGCGATCCGCAATGCTTCGCGGAAGTCACGTTCAGCGGCGGCATAGTCCCTGGAAGCCAATTCAGCGCGTGCAAGATTATTCAACCCTATTGCTTCCTCAATGCTTTCCGGCGCATGAAGACGCTGCAATTCCAAGGACTCTTTGAAAGCTGCTATCGCGGCAGGATTGTTTCCCTCTAATTGATGTCCAATGCCACGAAGCCGGGTAGCACTTGCTTTCTCTCTAGTTCCCACGTTTACTCCTTCCCAATGTGCTTCGCACCGGGCAGCGCAGGCCAATACGTGGGCAGGCTGTTCGCGCAATCGGTATACATGTCCGGCCATCCATGCCTGCCAGCCAGCCATATAAAAGTCATTTGTCCCTAACGCCCTCTCCTCAGACTTAAGACTAAGAGAGAGGCAATCGTCCCATCGTCCAGAAAACTCTAAAAAGCGGTTGAGTGCGCTGCATAGATTCTGAAGTCTGGCATTATCTCCTTGAAGGAAAAGCGGGAGCGCGGCGTCTATCGTCGGCCACTCAGCCTCCAGCGTTGGAAAACGCTCATGCTTTTGATAGCCGTTCTCCATCACCAGCGCGTAGGCGCGAGCGGTGAGACGGTTGCCGGTCTGGGCGACGGCCTCGGGGCGTTTGCCGCGTAAATAGGTGGCTGCCAACGGCGGGAGAAAAAATGTCTGAGCCGCCTCGTCGCTGACTAACAGCGCACGGTCGGCTAAATCTTCCAGCGCGGTTTGCGCGACGAGATGTGGCAGCCCGGAAAGTTCGGCGATCCATTCGATCTTGGCCGGTTGGGTGAAGTGTGTCAGCGCGGCGAGCACCGCCGTTTCACTGGTGGTGAAGGTGTCGAGCAGATCGCCGAAGATGAATTCCAGCGGGTCGTTGCCGGGCGGCGCGGCTTCCATGAAGGCGCACGCCTCGGCGATGGTGCGGCAGTTGCTGCCCGTGCGCCCGAGTTGTCCCGCCACCCACTTGATGATGAGGGGATTGCCGCCGCTCATCTCATACAACTTCTGTCGTTCTTCGTCGTCAGCGCGTGACAGGCGTTGGTTGGTCTTCGCCAACTCGTTGATCAAGTCGAGGGCGTCTTTAGGGGCGAGGCGTTCGAGCCGGATGACGCGTGCATCAATGTCTGTGCGGCGGCGACTGGTGACAATCGCTTTGCATGTGCCCGGTAAGCGGCCGAGAAAGTGGTAGAGGCGGAGGCGCTCCGCCGCTACGAAAGTTTCGACGTTATCAATGACGAGGAGGGCTTGCTTCTTGTCCGTCAGGACGCGGCGCACCGTGTTGGCGCGCTCATCCGGGGGCGTACGCGCGATGTCCTCTTCGCCCAACTCGCGGGCTAGCTCGGAGAGCAAGGACATGAAGTTGGGGAGCATGAAGTCTTGCAAGGGCTGTTCGCCCGCCGGGGTCAATTCACGCCCCTTGGCGGAGAGGAAAATTTTGAGCGGGAAGTGTTCGACGGGGGCGACGTGCCCGGCGCGGATGGCGAGCGCGGTTTTGCCCATGCCGCCGGGGCCGTCGATCAGCACGCCCCAACTACGCGACTCCGGCGCAAGCGCGTCGGCGATGATCGCCAACTCCTTTTCGCGTCCGAAGAAGTAAGGCTGCGTAGGCAAACTGGAACGGCTCTCACGGTTAGACGTTCCGGCAGCGGCGTCAGCCGTGAGCGGCGCGACGGGCGGCACGTCTCTCATCGGCGTGAACGGCGCGCGGAGTTCCACCTCCTGACTAAGCGACGCTTGTTGGAGTGCGTGTAAGACGAAACTCGCGGCATTGTGCGCGGCCGTCTGCTGTCGCCGGTCTTTATCCAGAGCTTTGTTGCCGTCGCCCCAATCGCAAATGGCCTTGACCAGAATCCAGTCAACTTTCTCTTCCTGGCAAGCGACGTAAAGCCCCGCCCCTTCCATCTCGCCGCCGATGGCTTCCGCCTCGTACTGCCGCAGTTGCCCATGAAAATCCACATTATCCACCAACTTGTCGCCGGACAGGATAAGACCGAAACGCACCTCCGCCCGCGACGCGTCCCAACTGTGATCGGCGACCTGGAAACGACTCAGAAGCGAAGAGGAGGCATGCGGGCGATCACCGCGCGGGTTGATTTCGAGTCGGCCTTCCTTGTTCGTGCCGACGCGCTGTAGGTCGTAGAGCCAAAGTTGCTGCGAGACGAGGATGTCGCCGATGGCCTGCTTCTCGGCGTTGATGCCGAAGGCGATGCCCACCATGATGACCGCCCAGGGCGAAAGCGCCGCGATGCCTTTTTGCACAGTTTGTAGAGACGCGCCCAAGCCTCCCGAACCCATCTGTGATTGCGACATGAAGACTCTCGCGCCGTTGATGTAGCCGAGGTCTTGATATGTCCTGTCGCCGATTTGTGTCGGCTTGGCTGCCTGTCCCGTCGCTTCCCGGAAAACTTTAAGCACCGCCGTGCTTTCAACTTTAGTGACCGTGACGATGAGTACGTCGGCGTGTGGGTTCATGTGATGCGCCCCTCTTTAGCTCTTGAGTTAGGTTATTGAGGCGGCTCGAAAATGTTAAATAGCGGAAGCGTCATCTTGAGCCGTAGCCTGTCGCGTGTCGCTGAGATTATATCTCACTCTCGATCATCCGGCGCGTTGTTCATGTCCCATCGGGTCGTTAAAACTTGGGCGGGTGCGCAACGCGCCGCGCTTCGCGTTACAATCGCAGCGCTGTGTTGAAGTTTGACGAAAAAATAGAATCGCTCGTGCGCGACTTGCCGGACGCGGAGGGGGCGCGTGCGTTTTATGAGAGGCTCGCGGCGGAGCATGGGCGCGTGGCGCAGAAACTCGTGCGCGATGAGGGGCTGCTTTCGGATGCGCTCGCGCTCGCGGCGTGGAGTCCGCTCTTGGGGACGACGCTCGCGCAGAACCCGGATTATCTGAGTTGGCTTGCGCGCGAGCGCGCGGACACGTACGTCAGGACGACGGAGGAGTTGGGGGAGTCGCTCGCGCGTTTCGCTTTGACGCATTCGCAGGTGGAGCCGCAGGTCGTGCTCGCGCGTTTCCGTCGCCGCGAACTCCTGCGCATCTATCTGCGCGACGTGCGCCGCACCAACTCGATTGTCGAGACGACGGAAGAACTCTCGAACCTCGCCGACACCATCCTCGCCTACGCGCTCAATCTCGCGCGTCAGGAGTTGGGCAATCGCTACGGCGCGCCGCTCTGCACGGACGAGCGCGGGCGCAAGACGACCGCCAGTTTCTCCGTCGTCGCGCTCGGCAAACTCGGTTCGCGCGAACTCAACTACGCCTCCGACATAGACCTGCTCTTTCTCTATTCCGACGACGGCGAAACTTCCGGCGCGGGCGAACGCGCCGCCGCCAACAAAACGACCAACCGCGAATACTTCAACCGGCTCGCCGAAAAAATGACGCGCCTCGTCGGCCAGCAATCCGGCGAGGGCGCGGCCTATCGCGTGGACTTGCGCCTGCGCCCGCACGGACGCGACGGCGCGCTCAGTTGTTCGCTCGCAGAAGCCCTGCGTTACTACCGCACGACGGCGCAAGCCTGGGAATTGCAGACGCTCATACGCTCGCGCGCCGCCGCCGGAACCCCTTCGCTCTACGCGCGCTTTGCCGGAGAGGTGCGCGAGCGCGTCTATTCACACGCGGCCTCGGTCGAAGCCGCGCTCTCAAACGTGCGTCTCGCCAAGCAGAAGATTGATCGCCAGCATGCAGACAGCACGCGCGGCTACAACGTCAAACTCGGTCGCGGCGGCATACGCGAGATCGAGTTCATCGCGCA
>DASYMM010000100.1:0-5496 GCA_036009085.1 Pyrinomonadaceae bacterium
TGCGTGCTGGACGAAATCGACGCGGACTTCACTGCGGTGGATGCTCTGTCGCAGACCGCCAACGGCAAAGTCCGGGTTTGGGAGCACGGAGGCGTCACGCTGTTGTATGACGAGCCGGTCGAGGAAGCGAAAGCCGCGCGCCAACGATTCGAGGTATCGCTCGCGCAGCGCGTCGTCACCGCGAGCGATGGCGATTTTGAGTGCGGCACTAATACCTTCGAGATAGAGGGCAGTGGTGTAGCCGGGCGCGTCCGATTGATGATCGTTGATGAAGCCGCCGGTCTTCTCCTGCTGGTAACCCAGAATCCAGTCGCCTATCTCAAATACGAATTCAGCCAACTGAGGGTCTTGAGTCGCGTGCCACCAGCGCGCACAAGCCTGCATGAGCCAGGAGACCTGTCCGAAGTTGCGGGCGTAGCGGAAGCGATGACGATAGTAGCGGAAGGCGCGGCGCAGATGTTCTTCGTCCGCTTCCGCGCGCCCCACGGCGACCGCTGAACCGAGGGCGAGTAGAACCTGTCCGGGAAAGTAATCCTGAAATGCTTCGGGCGACTTGAACGGTGGACGGTGTGTGACGATGCGCCCGTGCCGGTCAATGCATGACCGGAGCGTGGCCGCGAGGTTTTCGGCGACGGAGCGGCGCGAGTCTTCGTGCGGAAGCTCAAGTAGGGCGAGGAGCAGGAAAGAGACCTCGGCGACGGAAGGCGCGCTGCCGTCTTCGGGTTCGACCCAGTAGCCCGTATCGTCGTTTGAAATCAAGGGGAGGAGGCGGTCAATTATTTTGCCGGAGGCCGCAGAAAGGTCTGCACGCGCGAAGGCGTTGCCCGCGCGTGCGAGAACCCACGCGCCATGTGCGAGCCTCGGCGCTTCGATCCCCTCGTAGAGCCTGTTCTGACAAGGTTCGTAACGCTGGTAGAGCGTCCCGTCATCCTTCACATGGCGGAGGAGATACCGGCAATGGAGCGTCGCCAGCCGGTTCAATAAATCTTCGAGCGACGAATCTTCCGGCGCGCTTGCGGGGAAGCCGCCGACGAGGGGGCGTGCGCCGTCCGCGTCGGCGAGCCATGTGGCGCAGTCGAAGCGACACCAGTTATACGGCTCTTCTTCGATGCCAGCCTTGCGAAGGACAGCCCGTGCGAAGCTGACGCGGTCGAGGTTGTCCGTCGAAGCGACGAACGGAAGGAGTAGCCCGACGCGCTCACCCTGATAAGCCATCAAAGTTTGTTCGCCCTGCCGAACGCGCGTTACGACTTCTTCGGGCGAAAAATACCCGAGCACGAGTGGGGCGAAGAGGAACGAGACGGTGACGGCGACGCGTGCCGGGCTAACGGCGTCGGCGTCGCCCGAAAACCTTTCATCTTCGAGAGCCGCGCGCGCGAGTCGCCGGATGTCTGCGTCGAGGTCGCGCACGACCGCGCCCATGCAGCCGCGCAGCCGACCGTCTATGTACACGGTCAGGTAAATCGAATCGAGTTTTTCGGGAATGGCATCGAGGGCGAGCCGCTTCCCTTCTTCTTCGCGCCCGCGTATGAGATCGAGCACCGCTTCGCGCGCGCGCTCAGCCACGGGGGCGCAGACCTTTGCATCGCGATGCCAGGGCAAGCCCTCGCCGGTCGGCACACCTGTCGGCTGCCAGTCCTCCCCCGGCTCCACAGCTTTCGTCACTTCATGCCGGAGAATCTCGTAAGGCTCGAACGAGACGAGACGACCGTTCTTCCTGCGCGCGTGTTGAAACTGCTCCCACTCGCCCGCGATGCCCGGCATGCGCGGCAACGCGCCGCCCATCCAAGATGGCCGCTCGCGGCTGCGCACGACGATGCCGTAGCGGTCGTTGTCGAGTTGCCCCACGTCGCACGCCTCAAGAGCCGAGAAGAACGTCACGGCGACCGCGCTCGACGCGAGCGACTTCAAGCCCTCTTCGCCTTTGGGCAGTTGGACGGCTGTGCGTAGCGACGCCATCACGAGGTCCTCGGGCGTCTCCCAACGCTCCTCGCCGGGGAAGTGCCAGAAGCCGTCGCGCGCGTGACGTAGATGTATATCTTCGCGCGAGCGGACGCTGACCCACACGCCGCCCGACGAATCATAGTCCGCGTCGAGCCGCGCGGGTGGGCGGAGCAGTTCGCCCGTCAATAAGTATTCTTCGATCACTGTGCGCGCGAGCCGCGCCGGGTGGAGGCCGTCGGGCGCGCTTCGTTCGCTCCGCGCAACTTCGGGAAACCATTTAGAAGGGTTGCGCAGAGGCTTCTCTTCGCCCTCCATGTGGTAGATGAAATCTTCCCAGATGTCGTAAACCGCCTCGACGTGATAGCCGCGCTCCTGCATCAGCGCGTAACCGCCATACCACCCGAAGCGCACGAGCGCGACACCGCCCTCAACTCGCAACCCGGCCTCCTCCAGACGCTCACACGCTTCAGTCATGTTCGTGCCGGAACTGACGGAGTCGTCTATGAGGATGATTGGCTCCGAAGGGTCGATCTTGCCTTCGATGAGTTTCCGCGAACCGTGGGCTTTGCGCTCCTTGCGCACGATCAGGCCGCGATAGAGGCCGCCGGACTGAAGGATGCACGACTCAAGGATGGGCACGGCGGTCAGGCCGTAGGTCGCGATTTGACGACCATCGAAGCGTTTGAGTAGTTCGAGCAGGCAGCGACCTGCCAACTCTGCCCCGCGCGGCGCGAGTGTGACGGAGAGCGTGTCGAGCATCCAGCGCGCGGAGGTGCCGTCGCGGGAGAGCACGGGTTGTGTCTCGGAGCGATGGAGGATGCCGTCGCGGCGCAGCAGTTCAAGCAGTTCTGCGCGCTCGGAGTGAAAGCGTTCGGGGAGCGAGGCTAAGGTGTTTGACAGCGATTCGCGTAGCATGGTTTACAACGGCGTGACAATTCAGAAGCCGGATTTCTCCGGCGGGTCAGAAGCTGGAATTCTCCGGCAGGGCTAGACTGAGGTAGCGACCGTCGAGATGGATCATCAATTCACGTTCGTCGAACTCGCCGAGCGCGTCGTCAATCCACGCGGCGGCGTCGAAGCGCGCGTCAATCTCCTTGCGGCTGCGAGCGTCGGCGCAAAACTCGTAGAGCGCGGCCTGCTCGTCCGAGTAAGTGCGTGCGCTGACGGGCGTTCGGCGGCGACCGTCTTCGATGCGAATCGTCGCCCAAGACTTGCGGTAGCGAAGGTATGGACGCGGGCGTTCGCGCCAGCGTCGCTCCCATTCGTCGGCACAGCGGAAAAGCTCGTCGTAGCCTTCGTCGCCCACGGTGTCGCCCATCTCGTGCTCGAAGTAGTAGGAGACGCGCCGGAGGTCGAAGCGATCCTTGGGGAAAAGAAAGTCGTAGCAGGGCGAAGGCGTGAGACTCGTGATCGATTGAGTCTCCGGCTCTGTGAACATCGGCGAGCCACGGTCGGCGCGTGCTTTCGCCACAGCCCAGGGCGGCTGCCAGTGGTGAATCTTCGGCATGATCTCGCAGTGGAGGCGATAATCTTCCGCGCGCTCGCCGGGGAACCTCACCAGAATGTTATAGAGGTTATTGATGCCGTAATAGGTGCACCACTTGATGAGTTCGAGGTTGCGCATCCCCGTCGTGTGCTTGCGCATGAGGCGGAGAACGTGCGTCGAAAGGCTTTCGACGCCGGGTTGAATCGAGAAGAGGCCGCCCGCGCGCATGTGTCTGAGTTGTGCGCGCGACAGGCTCGGGCGCACTTCATAGTGGAGGCGAATGTCAGTCTTCGCCTCGGCCAGCCGCCCGAACAAATCTTCGATGTATTCGGGCGCGATGATGTTGTCAATGGCGTTGAAGTCGAACCTGCCGTAGCGGCGCGAGAGCGTTTCGAGTTGCCCGATAACGTTGTCAACGCTCTTGGCGCGGAAGTCCATCCCGGCGCGGTTGAGGCCGCAGAACGTGCAGTGGTTCTTCATCCCCCACCAGCAGCCGCGCGCGGTTTCGATGGGGAGCAGCACCTCTCTCGCGTCCTCAAAGTTGTCGTACCCGCCTTCGCGCCGCGCATAGAAAAATTCGTCGAAGTCCGGCGTGGGCGTGCGGTTCATGTCCGCAAGGTTCGGTGCGCGTCCTTCGTATTCGACCTGCCCGTTACCATTGCCGTTACCATTGCCGTTGCCATTACCATTAGCGTTCGGGCGGCGCATGACCCCGCGCAGGCCGCGCATGGATTCGCCCGCGTAGAGTCGCCGGATCATTTCGGGAAAAGTCTCCTCGGCGTCGCCGCAGTGAACGTAGTCTACCTGCGGGCAGCCGCGCATGATCTCTTCCGCGATGTCGTCCTCGAAACTCGCGCCGCCCATGATGACGGGGATGCCGGGGTGCTTCTCTTTGACCGCGCGCGCAAAGGCGATGCTGGCGAGCGTCTGCTGGAAGACGACCGAGAGGCCGATGAGTCCGAAGCGGCTCCAATCAACGCTCTCCACGCAGAAGTTGACGAAGGCTGGGACAGCCTCGTTGCGAATCCTTCTGAGGTCGTCAAATGTGCATCCGGCGCGCTGGCAAATGCCGCGCAGGCTCTCTTCATAGATGCGAAAATATTCGTCGTCGTCGGCGAAATCGCCGAAGGCCGCCTTCGTCCAAATCCACTCGCCGACCATGCAGGGGTAAACATCAGCGATGGTTTCGTTGATGCGCCAACCGACGTACCTGCCGAAGTACATGAAGAGTGAGAACGTCTGCGTGGGGATGTCGTGGCTTTCAAGCAGGGGTTTGAGAAGGCCGAGCTGGAAGGACGGAAAGCGCGCCGAGAGCGTAGGCATGCTGACGAGCGCGACGGGCTTGTGCACACTGCTTTTCATGCTGTTACTTGTAGGGCGAAGATGTCGCGCGTTGAGACGTGCGCCCGCGCGCACTGCTGTGGAGGAGCGCGAACCGGCGGGATAGGCGACGCGCCCCCGAAGCCTACGCGGGCGCGAAAGTTACACGAACGCCTCAAATCCGCCGGAAGCGTAGCCACTAATGGCCGGACGGAGGCGCGTCCGCGAACGCGCCTCCGCCTCAGATGTTAGCGGCTGTGCCAGTGCCGCTCACGTTACTTTTTATCGGGCGGCTGCGGAGCCACCTCGGGAATCACTCGCGTCGAAGCGTCCGGCGCGACCTCAGGTATGGGTCTTCTGGTGATATCCGGCGCCACCTCCGGCTGCACCTCCGGGCGGATTTTCCGCTCCGGTGATACTTCCGGTGCGACCTCAGGCACGGGTTTCCTGATGATGTCGGGCGCAATCTCCGGGTGCACCTCTGGGCGTATCTTTCTCTCAGGTGAAATCTCCGGTGAAATCTCGGGGACGACCTCTGGCTTAATCTCCGGCCTAATCTCCGGGGCGATTTCTGGAACAACCTCTGGACGAATTTCCGGCCTGATCTCCGGCGCGATTTCAGGAACGACCTCTGGACGAATCTCCGGTCGAATCTCCGGTCGAATCTCCGGTGAGATTTCGGGCGTGACCTCTGGACGTATCGGGCGTTTGTCCTGCGCTTTGTCTTTATCTTTGTCTTTGTCTTT
>DASYMM010000101.1:0-2823 GCA_036009085.1 Pyrinomonadaceae bacterium
CTTCGCACCTGCGTTTCGCCGGTATCCTGACACACGCAGGGCATTCTTATCACAGCCGCACGCTCGAAGAGTTGCAGCGCATCGCACGGCATGAGCGCGACGTGATGGTCGAATTTGCCGCCGCGCTGCGGCGCGAAAACATCCCCGTGCCCGTCGTCAGTATCGGCTCGACCCCGACCATCTCAACCGTCGAACATCTCGAAGGCGTTGATGAAGCGCGACCGGGCAACTATATCTTCTTCGACGCGTTTCAAGCGACGCTCGGCAGTTGTCGCTTCGAAGATTGCGCCTTGACGGTGCTGGCCGCCGTCGTGCATCGAGATGCGAGCCGTCGCAAAGTGGTGATTGACGCCGGAGCCATCGCGCTCTCGAAAGATCGCGGCGCGTTTGAGTTTGACGAAACGTGCGGCTACGGGCGCGTGCTCGACGTGGAAGGGCTTGATCTGAATTTGCGCGTGGGGGCACTTTCGCAGGAGCACGGGATGATCGAAGCGCCTGACGCTGCCACATTCGAGAAACTGCGCGTCGGCACGCGCCTCCGCATCCTCGCCAACCATTCATGCCTGACCGCCGCGCAGCATCCACACTACAACATATTTGAAGACGGGCGCATCGTTGACCGCTGGCAGATTCAACGCGGCTGGTAGCGTTAATTTGCGAGGTGCAACTCCGGGGAACATTTCCGCGCTCGAAGTGTCTAAATCAAAAAAGACACGATGGATCAAACTACACAAAGCACCCCTTCATCTACGCTTTCATCAGACGAAAAAACGCCCCGCCGACAAATTAAAAAGCCCAAAATAAAAAGCACGGGAACGAGAGTCTTTCAACTTTCGTTCCCGTGCCGAACTTTCTCTGCAAAGCAAGCATCGTGCGCGAACAGACGATGCCTGTCAGACAGGTTTCAGGCGCGCTTGATGTTGCGCGCGGCGTTGGCTGCTCTGGCGTTCGTTTCGTTGCCGGGGGCGGCTTGTTTCGCCGCGCCCGCTTTGTCGCCCGTCGTCGCGGCGGCGGCGTTCGTCTTCTCGATGCGCGCGGAGATGCGCCGGTCGAGGTCTGCGATCTGTTCGGGCGTGAGGCGGTAGATGTTGGTTTGGTTGTGATAGAGCTTCGCGCCGGTCACGATGTCGGCGATTTTGAAACCGTGCTGCTCGGCCTTCGCGATCAACTCCTGAATCGTCAACGTCGGCGGCACGAGCGAGAGCGGCGAAGGCTTTTCTTCCAGCGTCTCCGGCACGCTAGAGGCGCGCGGCGTCTCCAACGGCAAGTCCGTGCCCGATTCGCGTTTCATGTGTTTGAGAAAATCCGAGAAGGTGACCGCGCCCGTCAACTCGAAGCCGACCTCGAAGGCGGGGCTGTTGCTTTTGACGATCTGGAAGACGCGCACCACTTCGCCGTCGCGCTCTTGCAGCGAAACTTCCACCATGATGTCAACGAAGTATTCCAACCCGCTCGCCGTCATCGGCAACACGCGCCCGACTTCGTTGTCCTCCTTCGCCTCTTTCCCCTTCGCCGGAATCTGATCCACGATCACGACGGACTTCCCGCTCTCGATGCACAAGCGACGAAGCACGCCTTGCAAAATCATCTGGTCGGCGGCGAGTTCTTCGGCGGAAGGCTGCGCGAGGTGGTCGCCCGTGCGTTCGCGCACCGCCGCGACCATTTCGCTGTGCTTGGCGCTGAAATAGCTCGCCCAGGAGTCGAGCGCAAAGCAGCCGTAGTTCTGCTCCTGTCCTTCGCCGGAGAGCGCCCAGTCAATAAATTCGGGCAGTTCGTCGGGGTGCTCGATCTCCAAGCCGTCGAAAATCTCGCCGTTGCCGCTGAGGAGACGCGTCTTGCGTTCCACGTCGAAGATGCAGAGGCGACCGAGGCCGGCCTCGGCCATGCTGCGCACGAAATGGCTCTTGCCCACGCCCGCGCCGCCGCGCACCGCCATCACCAGACGCTGTTGACGCGGACGCCGGCTCAGCGGATTAACTCTCGGTTTTCTTGTGTTGCTCATCACTCAATGCTCCTTAACAGTGTTTCTTCTTTTAGGGTGACGGTTGGTGCGTGTTCGCCCGCCAAAAACTTTTACAGCGACCGCTCTCGGGAGTGCCCAACGAAAAACTTCAAGCAGCACTAGAGCGTTTCCCTCGAAAACAGCGGCACTGTAACACGTTTCGGGCGCGAGTGCAACAATATTTCATGGATGAAACAAAACTGGTGGAGAGTTGCAACAATCAAGTTAGCGCGTGAGCCTTCACCAACTTTGACAAAGCGGGCAAGAAAAGTTTTCATAGACAGTCAAATTCACAACGCATCGCGACGCACAGAGAAATTTATTTCCGCACCTGAAACACTTTATGGACTTCCACGAAAACATACTCGGCCTCATCGGCAACACGCCGCTCGTCAAACTCCAACGCCTGACCAAAGGCATCAAGGCGACCGTGCTCGCCAAGATGGAGAATTTGAATCCCGGCTATTCCGTCAAAGACCGCATCGGCATCTCTATGATCGAGGCGGCGGAGCGCGAAGGAAAACTCAAACCCGGCGGCACGATTGTCGAAGCGACTTCCGGCAACACGGGGATCGGGCTTGCGCTCGCGGCGGCGGTCAGAGGTTATCGCTGCACGTTCGTCATGACGGACAAAGCATCGGTTGAGAAAGTTCGTTATCTCAAGGCGCTCGGCGCGGACGTGGTCGTGGTGCCCGCTTCGGCCAAACCGGGCACGCCCGATCATTACGTCTCCACGGCGCAGCGCATCGCCGCCGAGACGCCCAACTCTTTCTACCCGAACCAGTACGCGCACCCCGCGAACCCGGAAGCGCACTATCGCA
>DASYMM010000102.1:0-4374 GCA_036009085.1 Pyrinomonadaceae bacterium
CTCCGGCCTGCCCGTGGAGAACCCGCTCGACTTCGGCGGCTGGCCGACCAACTGGAACCGCCGCAGCTACACCGTCCGCACCCGCCCCATCGAAGCCAACCCGACGCGCGGCGGCGCGTCCGCGCCGAACCTCTTCACCGACCCGGAGGCCGCTTACCAGAGTTTCCGCAACGCGCGTCCGGGCGAACGCGGCGACCGCAACGTCCTGCGCTACCCCGGCTACGTCACCCTCGACATGGGGCTGGCGAAGACTTGGGACATGCCCTGGAAAGAAGGACATCAACTTCAGTTCCGTTGGGAAGTCTTCAACGTCACGAACACGCAACGTCTGACCACCGTTGACGGTTGGACGCAGGGTCTCGACCCGGCCAACGGCACCGGCTCGAACTTCGGCAACCTGACCGAAATCCAAGGCACGCCGCGCGTGATGCAGTTCGGCCTGCGCTTCTCCTTCTAACCTCCGGCGCGCGCCCGACACCGCGCCTCTCAAGCGGGCTGCGGCTTTCACGAGTCGCAGCCCGCTTTCGCTTTGCGTCGAGCCGCCCGGCCTTTTGCCCGCGCGTCGCTTCGCACGCAAAAACGGAGTTTGACTACAGATGAGCCACACAGCCTTCGTGCGTTCGCGCGCACGCGAACGCCGGGACGACGCCGCCGCAGCACGCCTGTCTCGTCAACTGCGACGGTCGAGCATGCTGGCGGCGTTGCTGCTCGCCTTCTCGCTCACGGCAGCCACGACGGAAGCGCAGTCCGGCCTCACGCTCTACGGCGACCTGCGGATTGAAGAGAAGAAGGGCGACGATCTCAAGCCCCTCAGCTTCGACATTATTCTCTACTTTCTGGACGGGCGGGTCGTCGGGCGACAGAAGATTTCAAACGGCGGTCGCTATCGCTTCCTGAACGTGCGCCCGAACGAATACGATCTCGTCTTGGAGTTGGATAATCAGGAGGTCGCGCGCATGCGTATCTCGGTCGGGGCAGCCGGGCCGGGCGGCGACTTTCGCCGCGACATAGAACTCGAATGGAAGGAGCGTCCGTCGAGCGGCGCGCCCGCCCGCAAGCAGACCGTCTCCGCCGCAGACTTCTACCAGCGCACGCAGGCCAACCAGTCCATCTTCGTCAAAGCGCAGGAGGCGATGGATCAAAAGAAACATGATCAGGCCGTCGCGCTGCTGCGGCAGATCGTGGAGGCCGACGCGCAGGACTTTCAGGCGTGGACTGAACTCGGCACGGCCTACCTCCTACAGAAAAAGCACGGCGACGCGGAAAAGGCATATCTGCGCGCCATCGAGGTGCGCCCCGCCTTCGCCCTCGCCCCGCTCAATCTCGGCCGGCTGCTCGCCTTGCAGAAGAACTACGACGCGGCCATCCCTCAACTCACGCGCGCCGTCGAACTGCAACCCGAGAACGCCGAGGCCAACTTGCTGCTCGGCGAAGCCTACCTGCAAATCAAGAAGGGATCGAAAGCCGTCGGCTACCTCAACACCGCCGCGCGCCTGGGGCGCAGCGAAGCGCACCTGCTCCTCGCCACGCTCTACCACGCCGCCGGATTCAAGGACAAAGCCGCCGCCGAGTACGAACAGTTTCTCGTCAAGGAACCCAACCACCACGACAAGAAAAAGTTTCAAAGCTACATCTCCGAGAACAAAAAGAAATGACGGGTGAGCAGTCAGCGGCCAGCCCTCAGCAGTCGGCAGAAGAACAGGCCGCTTTTATTCCGACTGCCGAGGGCTGGCCGCTGACTGCTGCATTCATCATTCCGCATTCATCCCTTTCTTTGTTAGACTCCTGCGCGTGAGCGAACGCATCTATCGCGACCCGGTGCACAACATCATTCGCCTGCGCACAGACACGCGCGAGGGGCGACTGCTCGCCAACCTCGTTGACGCGCCGGAGTTTCAACGCCTGCGCCGCATCAAGCAACTCGGCCTCGCGCTCTACACCTATCAGGGCGCGGAACACTCGCGCTTCGCACATTCGCTCGGCGTGCTCCATCTCATCACGCGCGTACTCGACCGCCTCGGCGAAAACTACCAAATCGAAGAAGAAGACCGCGCCGCCGCACGCGCCGCCGCGCTCCTGCACGACGTAGGGCACGGCTCGTTTTCTCACGTCATGGAGAACGTGCTCGGCTTTCACCACGAGGCTTGGACGGTGCGCGCGGTGCTCTCGGAAGAGACGGAGATCAACGCGGTCTTGCGCGAATATTCGCCGGAGCTTCCGCGTCGCGTCGCGGACATCATCGAAGGGAAATTCCATCCCGCCTTCCTCGGCCAACTCGTCTCCTCGCAACTCGACGTGGATCGCATGGACTATCTCCTGCGCGATTCGCTGATGACGGGCGCAAAGTACGGCATCTACGATCTCGAATGGATCATCAACGCGCTCGCCGTGGACGAAGAGAACGACCGCATCTACGTCGCCGCACGCGGACTCTACGCCGTCGAAGAATATTTGCAGGCGCGCTATTACATGTTTCGTCAGGTCTATTTTCACCGCACGCTACGTTCGGCGGAAGCGGTCTTGCGCTCCGTCTTGCGGCGTGCGCTCGAACTCGTCGCGGCGGGCGAAGAGGTCTGGTGCGCGCCCGGCACGGCCTTCGAGAAAGTCCTGCACAGGCGAACGCTCACGCTCGAAGACCATCTGGAGATGGACGATTCCGACGTGCTCTTTCACCTCAAGCAATGGCGGCACGCGAAAGATACGGTCTTGCACGATCTGAGCAATCGCTTCATCGGTCGTCGTCTCTTCAAAGCGATTGATCTCGATATGCCGACAGGCGAGCGTCAACAGTTTCTCTCGGATGCGCGCGCGGCGGTCGCCCGCGCAGGCTTCGAGCCGCGCTTCTACTTCATCGAAGACCACGCGGGCGACGTGCCCTATTACAACTACTACACGGCGGAAGGCGCGGAACCCAAAGCGCGCATCTACGTCGAAGACGGCTACGCCCGCCCGCAGATACGCGAGATCAGCGAAGTGAGCGGCGCGGTGCGCGGCCTGCGACGCTATCAACTCGACCGCGTCTGCTTCCCGCCCGAAGTGAAAGAGGAGGTCTACGCGCTCTATCACGCAGTCGCACCCGACGCTTCTGCGCCGCGCACCGTCGAAGTCGGCGACTGACAGACGCTTATCCGCGTCAGTCATAAAGACGCTTCCCGAGCGTTCGTGTGGTAAAGGTAATTTCCCCCGTGTCTCTGTCAACCTTCATCCGACAATTTTCGCGCTTCGGATTCGCGCTCTACTTGCTGTGCGGCCTGCTGCCGTCGGTAAGTCGCGCGGAGCAGTTGCCTGTGCGCGTCTATACGTCCGCGGACGGGTTGGGGCAGAACCGCGTGAAACGAATCGTGCGCGACTCGCGCGGCTTCCTCTGGTTCTGCACCGCCGACGGACTCTCGCGCTTCGACGGCTATCGCTTCACCACTTACGACACCTCGCAGGGACTTCCCTACCCGTCCATCAACGATCTGCTCGAAACGCGCGCGGGCGTCTACTGGCTCGCCAGCAACGGCGGCGGCGTCTTTCGCTTCAACTTGTCGGAAGGCGCGCACGCGGTCGCGGGAGGCGTGGCGTCGAACGGGCAGACGGAGCAGGCGCGTTCGCGTTTCACCGTCTATAAACTCGGCGACACGCCGCGCACGAATCGCCCGAACCGCCTGTTTGAAGACGCGGCGGGGCGTCTCTGGGCGGGCACGGACGACGGCGTGTACGTCTTGGACGAGTCGGCGGGGATGAAGGCGTTTCAACGTGTCGAGTTTGAAACGGGAGGCAAGGACACAGTCATTCCCGTCTGGGCGTTTGCCGAAGACGACGAGCAGAGGCTATGGATTGCGACCTCAGCGGGCTTGTGGCGGCGCGAGCCGGAGAGCGGGCGCATCTCTGCTTTTCCCATTCGCCCTGCTATCAGCGGCGCGGTCTGGGATGTGATCAAAGACCGCGAGGGGCGCATGTGGGTCGGGCATAGCGGCGGACTGCTCATCTTCAAACTGCCCGCTGCCGCAAGTGAAAACGCGCCGACGCACGAGTCGTCGGAGTCGTCGGGTTTACGCGTCGAAGTGCGTCAGGAAGCACGACAGCGTCTGTCGCGCGCGGGCGAAGTCGCGGGAGGCGCGGGAGGAGCAGAAGGACGCGCGCTTTCGTCGTCGCCTTCGTCGTCCTCGTCCTCGCTTTCTTCATCCTCGTTGTCGCCGCAACCGCTTCTGCCAGACGAGGCGGGCGAGGCTTACGCGTACACGAAGGCCGACGGCCTCGCCCATGAAGTGGTGCGGCAGATACACCACGCCGCAGACGGGCGCATCTGGCTCGGCACGGCGCGCGGCCTCAGCTTGTTCGGCGCGCAAAATTTCCTGAGCTACACGCGGGCGCACGGCCTGAGCGACG
>DASYMM010000103.1:0-8544 GCA_036009085.1 Pyrinomonadaceae bacterium
GAACGATTTCGAGCGCGCTCGCGATCTCTACCTGCCTCAACCACAAACTTTCCTGTCCGCGCGCGGTTTGTATGTAAGCAACGTATTTGCCGTCAGGGGAAACGGCGGCACGCAAAACCTGTCCGGTGTTAGTTAACTGCGTCGTGCGCGTGGGCGACGACGGCGACGCAAAATCGGATGCGGCTTCGTTCCTTCTCGTAAAACGAAAAAGCCCTGCCGCAGCCGCAACGGCCAGCAGGAGCAGCAGCGTCGCAAGCAATTTAGTTTGAAAATTAAAACGCGTGTGCTGTTTCGCCGAATGCACATCGCGGGGTTTCGCGGTTGGCAGGTTTGACGCCGCTTCCGCCGTGAGGTTTACGGTCGCGAAAACGCCTTCCTCATGCTCGTTCGCTCGCGCGTCTTTGCTTGCGGCGTCAATTGTTTCTGCGTCGGCGATTTCAGCATTGCCGGTTTCCGCACCGCTAATTTCCGCGTCGCTAATTTTCTCGCCGCTAATTTCCGCGCCGGCGATGTTGTTGTGGTGTGCGTCTCTTTGCTGTCCGGTTTCCGGCCTGAGATTTGTCGCGTCGTCAACCGCTGTAACGTCGGCGATAAAGCGGTAGCCGTGTTTGGGCACGGTTTCGATGAACTGATTTTCGGCGTGATTCTGGCCTAAAGCTTTCCGCAACGTAAAAACATTTTGCGCGATTGTGGATTCTTCGACGAAAGCATCAGCCCAAATCTCTTCCAGCAGTTCATCTTTGCGGACGACATGGCCGCTCCGCCGCACCAGTAACGCCAGGGTGTCGAAAGCCTTTGGAGTCAAAGGCACAGGTTCGCCGTCGCGCAGCAAGAGCCGCCGCTCCAAATCCAAAGTGAAGTTTCCAAAATTGAAACACCGCGCGTTGTTTTCGTTATTCACCGTTTAATTAATCCTTTAATAAAACCTTTCAAGAAAATTTGATGTCGTTTCAAGCCCGATTTTCAAGATTTTCAGTCGTCTTTATAGCTACACTCCGCGTTGCGAAGCTTTGATGCAACTGTCGGATGGGTGTCCATTAGTTGATCTAGCGAGTTGCCACAAACTCACCATGTCGGGGGCACTACGAGACTTTTGCATCAAAGCCGCATTGCGAGTTGAAAGTTGAAAAACATATTGCTAGATGCTAGACGAACACCAAGGGATGTCAAAACAGGATTGACGACTACCGGTTAAAGGTAAACCATACCTTCCTTAAGCCTTCATGTGATAGTTTCTCGTCAACAGCTATCAAATCCCCGTCGCCCGCCACACGCTCCCGCAGACGCTCCGGGAGCGGCGGCAATCTTAACCTTTTGATCGGCATCCGGTACTTGTATTGATTTACGGAATGTTACGCGCGACTGTTTTCGTTCTTGTGCTGGTAGCCTTGCCCCACTCCGCTTCGGGGCAGGGCGTTCGTGCCCCGTCTCTCACGCTCAAGAGCATCGAGGGGCGGACAGTGCGACTGAGCGACTACAGGGGCAAGGTGTTGCTCATTAATTTCTGGGCGACGTGGTGCCCGCCGTGCCGCGCGGAAATGCCCGCGCTCGTCAAGCTCCAAAGGGAGTACGGCAAAGACGGGCTGCAAATCATCGGCATCACCTATCAGCCCGAGCGGCGGGCGCACGTCCGCAAGTTTACGCGCGGGCTGAAAGTCAACTACCCCATCGTGCTCGGAACGCACGAGACGAAGGCCGCGTTCAGCCCGGATGAGACCTTACCACTGACAGTTATCATTGACCGCGAAGGAACGATTCGCGGCGCCATCGCGGGGATTCTTCTCCCCGAAGAGTTCAACGTACAAATCAAGCCGCTGTTACAACGGCGAGCACCAGAAAGAGAGACGAATCATGTTCAGAAGAATAACTAACTTTGCGGTCGCCTGCGCGCTCGTACTAACCCTCGGCCTGACGACGGCGTTTGCCGCCACGAAGACGACGACGATCCGCGTCAGCGGCATGAAGTGCAACCAGTGCGCCTCTTCCGTCGCCAAGGCTCTCAAGGCCACAGACGGCGTGCAGGATGCGTCGATCAGTTCCGAGAAGGGCGAAGCCGTGATCACCTATGACGACGAGAAAGTGACCGAGGCGAAATTGCGCGAGGTCATTAACGGCACGGGCTTCAAAGTCGCCGAGTAACGGAAGCGTCACAAACACTGTATATGCAACGGGGACGGCTTTCGAGCCGTCCCCGTTGTCGTCTGCCGCCGAAAACTTTTCCGGCAACGACAGTCGTATGCGGACGCGCGCCGCCTTCTGCGTCGCCTCGTCAACGCCGCGCCCCGCGCAAGCAGCCCGCGAGATTTTCGTCGGCGACGATGGCCGCGTCGTATTTCAAAAAACAGCCTCTCAGTTATAATCCCCCTTCGTTTTTGCGGATTAAATTGCCCGGAGCGCGAGGTAGGAAAATGAAGGCTCGAAGATTTTTGGCGAATCAACTATTGGCGCATCACTTAAAACTGACGGCTCTGTTATTGACGCTCTGCCTGACCGCTCAGGCGCAACGGCTGAGCCAGACGCCGGTTCAACCGTCGGCTGATGATGCGCGGATTGCGCGCCTGGTCGGGTTGGCGAAAGTTTGGGGCGCGGTGAAATACTTTCATCCCTTTTTGGCCTATCGAGACATTGATTGGGACAAGGCGTTGGTCGAGACAATTCCGAAAGTCGGAGCCGCCAAAACGCCGCAGGAGTATCAGGCGGCAGTCAATCAGATGCTCGCCGTGCTTGGCGACAAGAGCACCCGCGCGGAAATCGAAACGGGAACGAAGGCCGCGTCGCCGAATCAACCGGCGGCTTCCGCGAAAGAGCCTGTGCGCGTGGAGGACGGCTTGCTGTTGATTGAAGCGACGCGTGCGGCCAGAACCGGCGCGCAGGACATCAACGCATTCAGGCGTCTGCTCGGCAAAATTGACGAATCCATTCCGACCGCCAAAGGGGTTGTCATAGACGGGCGGGATGCGGTTCAAACGGACGACTACGTCGCCTACTTCTTCGACGGTCTGCTGCGACAGATTTTGCCGCAGATGCTCGACGCGGATGTCACGCTCGGTTCGACGCGCTACCGGATGCACAACGGTTATCCCACGCCGACGACGGGCGCAAACGGCGACGTGACGTTTATGGTCTTGCCCGGAAATTTGCCCGTCACCTTCACCGGCCACAACGTGCGCCACGCCGACGGGCGACAACTGCAACGCGTCGGGATTCAACCTGCGATCCGGGTCGCGCCCACGATTCACGGAGTCGACGCCGGACACGACGAAGTTCTCGACCGTGCGGTTAAATACCTACAAGAGAATGTGAAAAAGTAGCCGCCCGGTAGCGAGCGCATCGGGATCAGACTTGGACGATTCGCCCGCTGGCGGCTCATGCTCCCGGCGCCCGCTCAAGCCCTGCATCTCGCCGGAGAGCGGCGCTTCCGCCACTAGCGGCCTTTCTCAGATTCGAGCCTGCGGCGAAGTTGTCCGGCGGCGCGCCCGGCCAGTTCCTTGCAAGCCTCCGGCGAAATCACCGGGTCTGGACGGACGCCCCTCTCGCGCCGCTCCAAGCGTTGCCAGAGTCCAGACGCATCCGGGTGGGAGGTCAGCAGAATGTCGCACGGGGTTGATCTGAGGAAGGCGAAGCTCCGCTCGAAATCCTGTACCGCCGTGGGGTACTCGCGGCTGTCTGAGAAGCGGAACGCGTCCGACGAAACCGGCGTCATACTGTCGGAATAGACGAGGTTCAGGCAACGCCCGCCTTCGCACGACTTCCAAGTCCAACTCGTCCCGCCGGGGGTGTGGCCGGGGGTGAAGTGTGCGGTCAGCGCGATGTCGCCGACGCGCAGAGTTTGGCCGTCGCTCAGGGTGTCGGCGCGCGAGACGAGGGCGACAGGTATGATGACGCCGAACTGCGGGTCGCCCTTGCCGATGCCGCTCTTTGTCAGAACTTCGACGCTCCAAGGGCTGGCCGCCACCTTCGCGCCGCTGAGGCGCTGCAACTCGGCTATTCCCCCGCCGTGGTCGAAGTGCACGTGCGAGTTGACGATGAGTTTCACGTCTTCGATGCGGAAACCGAGAGAGCGGATGTTGGCGACAATCTGCGGCACCGACTCGGGCAGCGCGCCGTCAATCAGGATGTGCCCGGCCTTCGAGGTAAGTAGGAGGGAAGTCAGGCCGCGAGGCCCCACGTAGTAGGTGTTGCCGTAGATGCGGAAGGGCTGCTGCGGCTTGTTCCACGCGGGGCAGTCGGCGCAGGAGGACGAAGCGGGCGCGCCGCTCTGCCCCGGCGCGAGCGCGGCGAGTGCAAGCAGCAGAGCGGCAAGCATCAGGGCAGGTATCGGGTACGGAAAATTATTTCGTGGGCGCATGAACTTTACTGTGTGTGGGTCGCTCAATCTAAATGTCTCCCGGTCGCATTGGCTTTGTTCAAGATATTACACTGAGGCGGCGCTCAACTGTTGTTGTATTATGAGGTCTGCTACAAACACAGTCGAGGTGGAATGATTTGGATATTGATCTACAGGAGTGCCCCTGCGGCGGCGGGGAGTTTGCACAGTGTTGCCAACCCATCATCGGCGGTGAGGTTCGAGCCGCGTCTCCCGAACAACTCATGAGGGCGCGCTACACTGCTTACGCCACGGGGTCGATTGATTTCTTGGCAAAGAGCAGCCACTCAAAGACCCGCAGGCAGTTTGATCCGGAATCCGCCGCCCGCTGGTCGAGGGAATCGCGCTGGCTCGGCCTCGACATCCTCAGTTCCGACTCCTCCACGCCCGACCGCGCGCACGTTAATTTTGAAGCCCGTTACGAAGACCGGGACGGCGTGGCCGTCCTTCACCGGGAGCGTTCCCTCTTCGAGCGTGAGGACGGCGAGTGGCGATTCGTCTCCGGGGGAGCCATCCCGGCGGTTTCTCAAAAGGTCGGACGCAACGAGCCTTGCCCCTGCGGCTCGGGAAAGAAATTCAAGAAGTGCTGCGGCGCATGAGTCGCACGAATCTTCCTGTGCCTGAAGCGGCGGTCTATACTCGCGGAATCTCAACACACAGATATTAGAAGCGGTAGCGTTGCAAAAACTTCCAAGCCGTACAACATATTGTGATAGACGAATCACTTTATAAGCTGCATCTAGTCGCTAATATTTTTTTGCGACACTACCGCCAAGACACCTGCAATCAATCAACCTCCGGCTCAACGTCGGTCAAGACTTCGCGCCCGTTGAGCGGCTGAACCTCGCGCGAGTTGCCTTCCAGGAACAGTTGCTTGAAGGCGTCTATCTGCGCCTGTGACATTTCAATCGGTTCGGCCAACACCACCCACCTCACGCCTTCGTCGAAATTCGGCGTGGTCAAAGAGCCGTTGTAGCGATACGACTCCAAGCTCTCCGGCAACAGTCTCGTCAGGTTGAAATGCTTGATCATGCTGTGCTCGTCCGGTTGCGACGGCAGGTTGGCGAAAAGCTTCTTCAATTCCTTGTTCTCTTTGCCGGCCTTGATCCAGACGCCAACCACTGACAGGATGTCGGTGCCGTCCGTGGCACGGTGAACCAGATGCATCTCCATCGGAAACTTCTCACCGTTCAACTCGTGCTCGCTCGGAGTATGCCAGTGAAATTGAAGTAGCTTGTAGGTGACGCCCGAGACCCTCAACTCTCCGCCCCCTTCCGGCACGTTGGCGCGGACGGTGGCGAACTCGCCCGGCGATCCGTTGTTAAAGACATCAAGTGTAACTTTGGTTCCATAGCCGAAGCCGAGCGCGGGCAGGTGCTCGACAAACGTTAAATCTTCGTTCCGAATATCAATCGGGGTTTGCGCCGACCCGGCGGATGTTTGCGCGTCAGCCCGCGAAAGCGGTATCAACGCCGACACCGAGAGGGCGAGAAGAAGCATTAACTTTAATAAGTAAGCAGTCTTTTTCATGTGAGTATTCCTTTCGCAGATTAATGTTTGGTGGGACGTACTATCGTCCGATGAGTGACGAGGTGAGCAGAGCGCATTCGCTCCTACAGACTAACGCGCAACGAACGCGCATACAGGATCACGCCGCGAAAGAAAATTCGGGTGGGTTGAAAAAATTCTCAGCCGATGACGTTCGAGTTGACGGGGCGGGTCATAAACTTCTTGGCGGCGTCTGCCGCATCGGTATAATCGTTGCGACGGCGTCGAAGAGTAAACAGCCACTAAGCGACGCTGCGGCCGGTTGCGTTACGAAAATTTTGTTGAGACGGCGACAGTGCTTGCTCCGTCTTGAGTCTATGCGGCAGTGCTGAACAGACCCGTGAGGTAAGAGTCTAATGGAAGTTAAGCCACTTCGTCGGTTGGTCTTCGTCCTCGTTTCCTTCGCCCTGCTCGCCCCGCCGCACGCCCTCGGCCAGTCCACGCCCGGCGCAGGCGGCGACTTCGCGCGGGCGTATCAGGAGTTCAGAACCAACTACCTGAGCGAGTTGCGCAAGGAAAGGTTCGTCGGGTCGAGCTTCTACCTCGTCCGGGACAATCGGGTCGTCGCACGTGAGTTCTACGGTCTTGCAGACGCCGGGCGCGGCGTGCCCGTGGACGAGGAGACCATCTACCACTGGGCTTCGATCACCAAGACCTTCACCGGCATCGCCATCATGCAACTCCGCGACCGCGGGCTGCTCAAACTCGACGACCCCGTCGTCAAGTACATACCCGAATTGAAAGCCGCGCATAACCCCTTCGGCGACATGTCGGAGATCACCATCCGGCACCTGATGACCCACAGCGCAGGCTTCCGCAACCCGACGTGGGGGAGCTGGCGCGACGACAGCAAGGACTGGCAGCCGTTCGAGCCGCCGGGCTGGACTCAACTCGTGGCGATGATGCCCTACACAGAGGTACTGTTCAAACCCGGCAGCCGTTTTAGCTACTCGAACCCCGGCGTGATCTATCTCGGGCGCATCATCGAACTGCTCACGCACGACGACTACGAGGTCTACATCGAAAAGAACATCTTCAAGCCGCTGGAGATGCACCGCAGCTACTTCGACACGACGCCCTATCACCTCCTCAAGCATCGCTCGCGCAGCTACTACGTGCGCGGCGGCGCAAGGAAGGAAGCGCGCTTCGACGCCGACACGGGAGTCACCGTCTCGAACGGTGGCTTGAACGCCCCACTCCCCGACATGGTCAAGTACGTCAACTTCCTGTTGGGCGACCCGTCGGGGCAGGCGGCCTACGACGGCGTGCTCAAGCGTTCGTCGCTCGAAGAGATGTGGCGGCCGCAGCTCGTAGCGTCGGACGATTTCACGCAAGGGTGGATGCGTGCAGAGACGGCGGTGGGACTCTCCTTCTTCGTGGACGACATCGGAGGGCGTCGCTACGTCGGGCACAACGGCGACCAGAACGGGTTCAAGGCTTACCTGAGCCTGTGCCCCGAGACCCGCACGGCGAGCCTCCTCGCCTTCAACACCGAAACGCGCTCGACGGTGACGAGTCCCGACAACCTGCACGCGCCGGAATCGAAGATAGCCCGCGCCGTGTTGAGTCTCTTCCAGTCAATCCCCGCGCGTCGATAGTAGTGGTTGAGCTTGAAATTCCAGCGAACAACGACTGAAAAAGAATCTCACGCCGGAGGCGCAAAGAAGACGCAAAGTTATTAAGAGCTTCTAACCATACCAGTATTGACACACGAGTCACGACGACCGGCGTAGAAGGCAAGCGACCTGCCGCGCAACAGCTCATCAACCGACGTTTCCACGGCAGACGATCTCTCGCATCTCAAGATTATTTTTGCCACACAGCCCCACGATGCCCTACACTGACCTATCACTCCAGCATTCGCGGAGAGAAAGCACCCGACCTGACTTTCTCTCTTCCCCCCATTTCCCATTTCGCAATTTCGGCCAGTTTCGTTTATGATAGATACAACCGGCATGCGGTGAATCCAAAATGCCAAGTGGTTGCTGGGGTGAGGACAGTAACCACATATAAGAACAGGCGCGGTGGCTCCCAAAAGCTGTCGCGCCTGTTCGCTTATTTGCCCTCTCGCGGAGCCGCGAGGCGGCGGGAATTTTGCACGAGCTTGAGACGACGGCGCAGCAGCGATACGTCACACCGTATGCCATCGCGCTCGCCCGTCTGGGTCTCGGCGACAACGAAGGCGCGCCGGAGCAACTCGAAGTTCTCTACGCAGAGCGTAGCCACTGGCTGCTCCGGCTTAACATCCTCCCGGAGTTTGCCGCCCTCCGACCCGACCCGCGATTCTTCGCTCTTTTGCGGCGGGCTGGATTCCAACTTACCCGGCGAGATTAGAAGCCCTGCCGTCTTCGCGTAACTATCATATCGAGGGATAATCTATGTCCCTCTTGTTTAAGCCGGCGGCAAATTGAGCTTGAGGACTAACGCGTCAAACCTTGGATCATCTCTCAGGACTTTGAGACGCGGCTCAATACGCAGTAACGTAAGCCATTGGTCCTTATCCCGATAGGCATTGTCTAAGAAATCAAAAGCCTGATCTGTTTCGTTCAAGCCGGCGTAGATCAGCGCCATGTGAAAAGGCGAGACATACTGGTGCGTGCGTCGCAAGCTGTTCAGCTCGTCGAGCACCT
>DASYMM010000104.1:0-4612 GCA_036009085.1 Pyrinomonadaceae bacterium
GGGCTGCTCATCTCGCTCTACGATGCCGACACGAACTTCGACATCAAGCGCACCATCCTCAACGCGCTCGCCGAATCGAACCAGAAGACCGCGCTTCGCAAACTCATGCAGGTCGCGCGCACGGACGCTTCGATTGACCTGCGCCGCAAGGCCGTCCAGGCCATCGGCGAAAGCAAAGACCCCGAAGCCCTGCGATTCTTGGAAGACATACTTAAGCCCTAAAAAGCAGGGATGAAGGATGAGGGATGAGGGATGAATCAGAAGCATTCAATCTCTTGATCGTTCCTTTCATCCCTCATCCCTCATCCCTCATCCCTGTTATTGAAAGGAATTCATCATGCGTAGATCATTTTCATTCGGTTCATTACTCATCGGTCTGGCTCTACTCGGCGGTTCGGCCTGCGCGCATCCCGGCAACGCGGCTAGCACGCCCGCACATCTGGCTGCGACAGAAACGACCGCCGCCGCTACTCAATCCACGGCGCAAACTTCGACCTTCATTCAAATCGAAGGCGCGGACTTGAAAGCGAAACTCGACGCGGCGGCGAGTCGCGCGCGTTCCGCTCGCACGCCTTACTGGTCGGCCTACTCGTTCGACGTGCGACCGGGTGTGGCGGTTGATCCGAACGGCGGCGAGTTTCACGGTTCGATGAGCACGAGCGGCGGCACGACCGTCTTCGTCGGCAGTTCAAACGGCATGACGGTCGAGACGCGCAACCTCGGCATCTTCCTCCTGCGCGATTCGGGCGGCGCGCTCACGCGCATGGAAATCTACAACCTTGATCGCAAACGCGAATACAGCGGCTATCCGGTCTACTGGATGGGGCGCGCGAACAACGAAGAGAGTTTGAACTACCTGCGCGGCCTCGCCGAAGCCGCTCCCGCGCCCACTTCGACCACCAACGCGGGCTTGCTCAACCAGCACGCCACGCTCGCCATCGCCATTCACGACGATGCGCGCGTCGGCGCGATGCTGAAAGGGTTTGCGGGAAGTTCGCGCCACCCGAAGGTGCGTTCAACCGCCGTCTACTGGCTCGGACAGATCGGCGGCGAGACGGAGTTCTTAGCCAATATCGTGCGCAACAACAGCGAGACGACGGACGTGCGCCGTCAGGCCGCGCACGCCATCGGCGAGAGCCGCGACCGCGCCGCGCTCTCGACGCTGCAAAGCCTCTACGACGGCATCAGTGAGCGCGATGTCAAACGCGGCATCATCCACGCCGTCTCGGACAATGAGAACAAAGAAGCGGCGCACGCGTTTCTGCTCAAAGTGGCGAAGACCGACCCGGACAAAGAATCGCGGCGCACCGCCGTCCACGCCATCGGCGAAGAGGGGCGCGATTCCGTCATTGACGACTTGATGAGCATCATGTCGAACGATCAGGAGATGGACGTGCGCCGCGCCGTGCTGCACTCGCTCGCGGAGATCAAGACGCCGCGCGCGCAGTCGAAAATCTTGGAGGTCGCGCGCACGGGCAATCATCCCGATCTGCGTCGCCACGCCATCCACATGCTCGCCGAAGTCGAAAACGAGGCGATGCTCGGCGAGTTGGTCAAACTCTACGACGCGGAGCAGAGCAACGACGTGCGCCGACAAATCCTCCACGCCTTCTCCGAGATGAAGAGCCAGCAGGCGGAAGATAAATTGTTTGCTGTGGCGCGCGACGGCGCGGGCAATGCCGATCTGCGTCGTCATGCGATCCACATGATCGGCGAGAAGGCCGGGAAGCGCAGTCTCGATTTGTTGCGCGAGACGGTGGAGAGTTCGAGCGCGGAGACGCAGGTGCAGGTGCAGGCCGTCCACGCCATCAGCGAACGCCCGGCGGAGGAATCCGTGCCGCTCTTAATCAAGATCGCGCGCACGCATCCGAACCAGCAGGTGCGCAAACGCGCCATTCAGGTGCTCGGCGAATCGGGCGACCCGCGCGCGCTCGAATTTTTCCGCGAAGTGCTCAGAAGCGAAAAGGAGTAAAAGGAGATGGAGTCGAACAAAAGATTCGCCGCCGCTTTGTTGGCGCTCTGCGCGCTCGTGTGCGCCGCTACAGCGCCCGCCTTCGGAGCAGAGGGCGGCGAGCAGAAGTTTAAGAACAAGCCGCCAAAAGAGAAACGCTTCGAGCCGGTCGTCAAAGAGAATTTGGCCGACTACACGGGGCGATACGTGGGTCTGGAAGATTACTACCTTGAGGTCAAGAGAGACGTGGACGGGCAACTCTCCATCGTCAGCCAAGAGGGCAGGCAACGCGCGACGCTGCACAACATCAGCCTCACGGGCGCGCGTCTCACGGCCACACGCGTCTATCAGGACGGCACGACGAAAGAGTTCGAGGCCACGTTCGTCAACCGGATTCTGAACGGCGACAGCCGCTTCGGCATCATGGTGGAAAATGTGGAGGTGAAGTTCGACGGATTGACGTTTAACCGAATCTTCTACCGTCTCGACGCGACACCCTAAGCAGCTATGACTAAAACCACTCACCGCAGAGACGCGAGAGCCGGGCCGCAGAGGAGGCGCAGAGGAAAGCATTTAGTTCTCTGCGTGAACTCCGCGCGCCTCTCTCTGCGTCTCTGCGGTGAAGGTTCCTAGTCCCTTTCAATCACAAACCCTATAGAACGCGCGTTCTGCCGCAACAGACTTGCGGTAGACGGCGGGAGAAGTGCGCCCGAAAGTCGCCGCCCGACTTCCAACGCCTGCGGAGATTCGACATGAAACAGAAGCTATTGACCTTCATCCTCATCGCCCTCTTCTCGCTCTCCGCAAGCGCGCAGGAGCCTTCGCCCACGTCCGGCGCGCCGACGCCGGAGCCGCTACCGTCGGTCGTGCCGGCGGTCGTGAAAGTGTCGGACGTGAAAACGTCGGACGCGCTCCCGGTCGCGCCCGCCGCGCCCGCCGCGCCCAAAACTGCGGCGTCTAAAACCGCGAAGAATGCGAGCGTTGTGCTGCCGCCGGAGAAGGCCGCGCCCGTGCGCGTCGTGCGCTTCGAGCGTGCGCCTGTGATTGACGGGAAGTTGGACGATGAAGTCTGGAAGTCGGCGGTCGCGCTCAAGGATTTCTACCAGATCAACCCCGGCGACAACATCACGCCGTCGAAATCCACCGAAGCCTTCATCGGCTACGACGCTAAGTTTCTCTACTTCGCCATCCACGCCTACGACGAGCCGGACAAAGTGCGCGCCAGCGTCGCGCAGCGCGACAACGTCTTCGGCGAAGACAACGTGCGCTTCTTCCTCGACACCTTCAACGACCAGCGCAAGGCTTACGTGCTCGGCTTCAACCCGCTCGGCGTGCAGCAGGACGGCGTGATGACCGAAGGGCAGGGCACGGATTTCAGCGTTGACATCGTGATGGAATCGAAGGGCGTGATCACGAGCGACGGTTGGACTCTGGAAGTGGCGATCCCTTTCAAGTCGCTGCGTTACGAAGCGGGCAAGGGCAAGCTCTGGGGTTTCCACCTGTGGCGCAACATTGATCGCTTGAACGACGAGATTGATTCATGGATGCCCATTTCGCGCGACAAGTCCGGCACGCTCAATCAGGCCGGGCACATCACCGGGCTGGAAGGCGTCTCCACCGAACGCTCGCTCGAACTCATTCCGAGTTTTACGATCTCCGAGACGGGCAAGCGCGTCCGCACCATCGCGCCGAGCACGCTCGACCGGACGCCGAACCTGCTCGATCCCGGTCGCTTCGTCAATCAACCGATCAAACTCGAACCCGGCCTCAGCGCGAAACTCGGCATCACCCCAACCGTCACGCTCGACTTCGCCTTAAACCCCGACTTCGCGCAGGTCGAAGCCGACGCCACGGTCGTTACGGCCAATCAACGCTTCCCCATCTTCTTTGAAGAGAAACGCCCGTTCTTCCTCGAAGGCATCGAAATCTTTCGCACGCAGATCGCCGCCGTCCACACGCGCGCCATCGTTGACCCGGACATGGCCGTCAAGCTCACGGGCAAACGCGGGCGCAACACGTTCGGCCTCCTCGTCGCGTCCGACAACGCGCCCGGCAATTTCAGCGAAGAGGAGCGCGAGGCGAAGCGCGACGAGATCGCGAGCGAGCCAGACCCCGCGCGCCGCCTCGCAATCGAAGCGGACTTTAATCGCTTTCTCGATAAGAACGCGCTCGTCGGCGTGCTGCGTCTCAAGCGCGACATCGGGAAGGAAAACTCAATCGGCCTGCTGGCGACGAGTTACAACTTCGTCGAGCGGCACAACCAACTCGGCGGCTTCGACGGTCGCTTTCGCCTCGACAAGCAGACGACCTTCGAGTTTCAAGCGCTCGGCACGCACTCGCGCCGCTTCTTCTACGACGCAGACCTCGACCAGTCGCTCTATCGCAACGGCAACGGCTTCGTCTATGCCTACAATCTGGACAAGAGCGGGCGGCACTTCGGCGTCAACCTGAACGGCGTCGGGCGCACGCGCGATTATCGCGCCGACGTGGGCTTCACGCGCCGCACCAACACGAACAATCATAATCTCAATTTGAGCTACAACTCCGAGCCGAAGCCGAAGGCGAAGATCGTCTCTTTCAGTCTCTACAATTACATCGGCGGCAATCACGACTGGCAGGGCAACCTGCAAAACTGGAACGACGAGTTTCAGTTCGGCCTCA
>DASYMM010000105.1:0-10214 GCA_036009085.1 Pyrinomonadaceae bacterium
GGATCATGCGCCCGTCGTGATTGACGGTGACGTACAAGTTCTGCCCGTCGAACGGGATGCGCCACGTTGCGCCCTGCAACTCGCGCGGGCGTTCGATCTGGATCGGCTGCGCCGCAGTGGTAGCAGTCGCCGAGGTTGAGACGCGCGTCGTCTGCGCGACGGCGACGTTGGTCGCGCCCGTCGTCGTTTCGTCGGGAAGCGGCTCAGCCACCGTGACTTCGGTGACGATGGCCGGATCGCACGCGATCTCGCCCTTCGGCTCCGCGCCCTTCATGCTGGAAAGCACCTGCGAATCGCGCGAGCCGTCGCGGTAATAACTGACGGCCTTGCAGCCGAGTTCGCGCCCGAGACGGTAGAGTCGGTCAACCGATTCGAGGGTGTCGTCGGCCGCGCCGTTGCAAGTCTTCGAGACGCCGTTGTCAACGTGACGCTGCGCGGCGGCGAGCACGTGGATGTGCTGCTCCGCGCTGATCGACATCGCTGAGATGAAATAGCCGGGCAGTTCGTGCTCGTGCGCGACGACGTATTCGGAGGCGTAATCAATCGAAGCCTGATCGGTCTGGTCAACGTCGATGCCGAGGGCGCGCGCGGCGACCGTGTGGACGTAAGTGCGTTTGCCGAGCGTGTCCTGCCGGACGTAAGCCCAAGAGAAATTCGGCTCGATGCCGGAGGAGGTTTCGGCGACGAGCGAGATCGTGCCGGTGGGCGCTATCGTCGTCGTCTCGTAGTTGCGCGGCGTGAGCATGTCTGCGGGGATGCCTATGTCGTCGCGCAGGAACTTGTCGTAGGCTTCCTTGTTCGGTTGATATTCGGGGAACACTCCGCGCTCCGCGCCGAGACGGCACGACTCAAGCCATGCCTCGCGCCTGACGAAGCTCATCAACTCGTCCATGAAATCAATGGACTCGGGCGAGCCGTAGGAAATTTCGAGTTGCAGGCAGAGGTCTGCGAAGCCCATCACGCCGAGGCCGACGGGGCGCGTGCGCTTCACCACATCATCAATTTCGGGGAGCGGCCACGAACACACGTCAATCACGTTATCGAGAAAACGCGTGCTCCAACGAATCGCTTCGCCGAGCGATTCCCAGTCAACCCGCTCGACCGGGTCGTAGAATTTCGCCACGTCAACCGAGCCGAGGTTGCAGGAGTTGTTGAAGTGGAGCGCCTGCTCCGCGCAAGGGTTCGTCGCGTAGATCGGACCCATGCTCTTGATCATGTGATTGTGGCGGTTCACTTCGTCAATGAAGATGACGCCCGGCTCCGCATAGCGATGCGCGGAGGCGACGATGCGATTCCAGATGTCGGGCGCATAGACCATGCCTGGGCGCGGCGGCTCTTCGCGCTTCGTGTCCGAGAGGTCTGCCGACGCAAACGCGGCCTTGTCGCGGAAGGTGACGGTCGAATTGTCCGGGCGACGATAGACGGCATAGTCGCCGTTCGCCAACGGGTCGAAGACCGGCTCAGTCCACGGCTCGCCGTCAAAGCTCAGTTGATACCATTCCTTATTTTCGACCGCGTTGAAAAACTTGTCTGTCACGGTAACGGAGATATTGAAGTTGGTCAGGCTCGTCTGATCGTTTTTCGCGTGGATGAAGCGGAGCAGGTCTGGATGGTCAACGCGCATGATGCCCATGTTCGCGCCGCGACGCACGCCGCCCTGCTTCACCGTGTCGGTCGTCGTGTTGAAGATGTTCATAAACGACACGGGGCCGGAAGCGACGCCGTGCGTCGAGCGCACCATCGCGCCGACGGGGCGGAGTTTCTCGAAGGTGAAGCCCGTGCCGCCGCCCGTCTGGTGAATGATGGCGGCGTCGGTGGCAGTCTTCATAATTCCGGCGATGGAATCGGGCACGTCGAGGACGAAGCAGGCGGCGAGCTGGCCGTTCGGCTTTCCGGCGTTGACGAGGCACGGCGTATTCGGGACGAACTCGCGCCGCAGCATGATCTCCGACATGCGGCTGTAGAATTCGTCGCGCTTCTCCGAGTCGGTTTCCGCAAGGCTCACATGGCCGACGACGCGGCGCACCACGTCAGGCCATTCTTCAATCGGATTCCCCTTCGCATCTTTGAGCGAATAGCGTTTGCTGATCACCTTGCGCGCGTTGAGGCCGAGTTCGTGGCTCTGCTTGGACATGCGGCTTTGGGCTTCGGCGGGAATCGGATTTCCTTGGGGAGCATTCGGCTCGATCACTGTACTCATCTTCAATTTCGCCTTTCCCGCGCTGCTTTTTTGGCGCGCGAGTCCTCATCTGTGCGTTGCAATCCGGCGCGGTTTGCACGCAGCGCGCCGGTGATCAAGTGTGTTATCGGAAACTGCGGTTGGCTTGAACGTTAAGCGAAAGATTTCCCTGCCGAACGTGCCTCGGGAGTCGCGGCGTTTCGGCCTTCTGACGTTCTCGTCATCAAGCGGAGCGCAGTATACATAGCTCATAGGGGGCTGTCAATACCCATCCCCAATATATTGTATCAACTTTTCTTTTCAGCGGCATATGGTGGACACTTTAAGAGTTTACCTTAACCCAACTTTATCCCTGTTTGAGGCATCAAAACAGTTCTTTTTGCCACGTTTTAACGCGCGCCGCGAGAGGTTTTGGAGACGGTAAAAAATTTTCCGGGGCGGGCGGAAAGCGCGGAACGGCGGCGGACTTTTTGGCTTGTACAGATCAGTTTTTGAGCGAATAATTTCAAGGGGCATAATTTTGAACGAAGAACAAAACAGAACCAAGGATTCTCTCGTGCGCGCGACGGCTGCCGACGGCGGCGTACGCTGCATGGCGGCGGTTACGACGAACCTTGTGGCCGAAGCGGTGGCGCGCCACCAAACATCGCCGACCGTCGCGGCCGCGCTCGGTCGCACGCTGACCGGCACACTTTTGCTCGGCGCGGGACTCAAGGAACTCGACCGCTTGACCGTCCAGATCGTGTGCGACGGGCCGGTCGGAGGCATCACGGCGGAAGCGAACGCGCGCGGGCAGGTGCGCGGTTACGCGCGCAACCCGGAAGCGAATCCCGGATTGAACGGCAACGGCAAGTTCGACGTGAGTTCCGTCGTCGGCAACGGGATGTTTTACGTCACGCATGAGTCGGGCTATGAGATCGGGTTATATACAGACCCCTATCGCGGTTCGGTTCCCATCGTGTCGGGCGAGCTTGGCGAAGACTTCGCTTATTACCTTGCCAAGTCGGAACAGATTCCCTCTGCGGTGACGCTCGGCGTCTACATGCGCGCGCGTGAAACCGGAGAGACTTTCGTGGCGGCGGCGGGCGGTTTGATCATACAGGTGTTGCCGGGAGCAGACGCGCAGATCATCGAGTCGGTCGAAGATGCGATCCGGCGCGGCCCGCACACGACGACCTTGATCCGCGAAGGCGCGTGTCCCACGGACATGCTGCGCGCCGCGCTCGGCGATCTTCCGTTCGAGGTGTTGGAGGAGAAGCCGGTCAGCTTCGCCTGTACGTGTTCGCAGGAGCGCGCAGTCTCGTTAATCTCTTCGATTGATCGCACGGAGTTGGAGATGATCTTGCGCGAAGATAAAGGCGCGGCGATGACTTGCCACTTCTGCAACGAGACCTACCGGCTCGACGAAGCGGCGTTGGAAGATATTCTGGCCGCGCGCCCTGAGCGACAGACGGTGAACGGCGAGTAGTGAGTAGCCTGCGGTGGTTGACGGAGAAAGCTAAAGGCGGTCGAAGTTATTTTCTTCGACCGCCTTTAGCTTTTTGTTTACCGCTCGATTCCGGCTTACTGCTTCGAGACGAGCATGTCGTAGTTCCCCGCCTGGCGGTTGTGATCGTCGAGCGTGCCGATCACGTCGGAGGTCTCTTCGAGCATCTGCTTCGTCATGGCGATGGAGTCGCTGAGTTGCTCGAAGTCGAGCGCGGAGACGCGTTCGGGCGTCGGCAGCGTGACGACTTGGTCGTTGACGAGACCGAAGAAGTTTTCGATGGATTGCAACTGCCCTTCGACCAACTTCACGGAGCGTTCGAGATCGCCGAAGGCCGCGAGCCGACGCTTCAGGATTTCCACGTTGGCCTGTTGGATGCGGCGCGCGCGTTCGTCGGGCGCGTTCTCCACGGAGCGTTCGGCCTGCGTCAACTGGTTCTGCACGGCTTGCCGGTTGATCGAGCGCAGGTGATTCTTGCGGCGGCGATAGACATCGAGCAGGTCAACGAAATCTTCCCAACGCTGTTCGAGGCTTTGAATGTTCGTCGGCACTTCCTTCGCGCCGGTGAACTTCATGTAGTTGTCGAAAATCTGTTTCTTCAACCACTTCAAATAGAGCACGGCTTCGCGCTCGCGCGGGTCGAAGGTTTCGATCAACTTCTCGCGCTGGCGGCGGCGCATCTCGAAGAGTTGCTTTTTGGTGCGCGTGTCAACGAGCCGACGATAGAGCGCGTTGGCCGGAACGGTCGCGAGGTACAGACCTTCCGCGACGAGCGCGGCACCGAGCGGGATGATCGAGCCGGTGTAGGCCGCCGCGACGGCGAAGCCCGCCATGCCCCAGAAGTTGACGGGTTCTTTAACTGCCTCTTTCAGATATTGGAGGTCTAACTTTTTAATGTCCGCCATAAGAACCGACTACTGTGAAAGTCTATCGTTGACCGTTTATCCGCGATCCTCGTTTGCCGCCGGAAGCGCGCCCTGTTGTTTGGTTGTCGAACTCGGCAGCAGCCCCATGCCCTGTTTGTACTCAAGCAACTTGTCCTGCAACTGCATGTCCAGAGCCTCGCGCTCGATGTCCTGCATCTGCGAATCCACGGAGGCTGCGCCGAGTTGCATCTTGGCTTCGGCGGCGGCTGAGCGACGGTCGATCTTGTCGCGCATCTCGTCGAAGGTCGAAGTGTTGTCGTCGAGTTGGAACGTCTCCATCGTCTGCGCGAGTTGCTCCTGCAACTTCGCCTGCTTCGACTGGTTGATCAACTGCATGGCTTCGGCGGTGCGTTGCTGCATCTGGAGCATGTAGTTGTCGCGCGCCTTGAGCGCTTGCTTGGATGCCATTTCGGCGTGCGCAAGTTGCTGGCCGGTTTTGTTGAGATCGAGTTGCGCCTGTTGCAACTGGCCGATGTAGGCTGTGGCGATGTCGTCGCGCCCGAGTTTGATGGAGGCTTTGATCTTGGAGTCGAGGTCAACCACCTGTCCTTCGAGCCGTTCCTTGCTCTTGGCGAGGAGGCGTTCGGTCGCCATCACCTGCGCGACCGAGTTGTTGAGTTCGGGCACGCGGTCGCGCATCTCGCGGATGGTTTGATTAAGGATCATTTCCGGGTCTTCGGTCTTCTCTATGAGACCGCCAAACAATGCGCGCAAAGAACGCTTGAACCTGCTCCACGATGACATCTTTTCAGTTCCTCCGACCTGACAATCCGGCGCACCGGCTACGAGCCGCGCGATGCTGCCAAGCTTTCCGCGCCCCAATCCGCCGCGCGCCTGTGTTTAGTACGTAAGCGCGCCTCCGACGGTTCATTTTCGACGGCGATTCGCCCGTGCGCCGAGTATAACAGGAGTGGCGGTTGGCAGACTAGAGCGGGCAGAAAGTGGGCAGTGAGTAGTAGGCAGTAGGCGGTAGGCAGCAAGCAGTCAAGACAAAGCCGACGATTGCCCCCAACCGCTTTCCGCTTACTGCCTACGGCCTACTGAATTTACCTATGTCGCGGCGATACTGCATGCCTTCCCAGCTAATGTGCCGGACGACTTCGTAGCAGCGTTCGAGGGCGAGCGCGAGCGTCCGGGCGCGAGCGGTGATGCCGAGCACGCGCCCGCCCGCGACGAGCCACGCATCGTCGCCGTCGCCCGCGCGCTTTGTTCCGGCGTGAAAAACCTGCACGTCTGACACAGACGCCGCGCCGCCCAACTCTTTCAAGCCTTCGATGCGTGCGCCCGTCTCCGGTCGCTCTGGATAGCCGCGCGCGGCGAGGACGACGCAGGCCGACGCGTCGTTTGACCAGTTCACCTCGACGCCTTTGAGCTTCTTGTGCGCCACGGCTGCGAAAATTTCGCAGAGGTCGCTTTCGAGCCGCACGAGGATGGCCTGCGCTTCCGGGTCGCCGAAACGCACGTTGTATTCGAGCACGCGCGCTCCCGCAGGCGTCAGCATCAGGCCGATGAAAAGCACGCCGCGAAACTCCAATCCGTCAGCGCGAAGACCTGCGAGCGTCGGCTCGACGATCTCCCGGACGACCTGTGCGAGCGTCGCTTCGTCGAGCACTTCGGCGGAAGTGATCGCGCCCATGCCGCCCGTGTTCGGGCCGGTGTCGTTTTCGCCGATGCGCTTGTGGTCGCGCGCGGGGGGCATCAGGGCGTAAGTTTCGCCGTCCGTCCAAAACAGGAGCGAGGCTTCGGTGCCCTTCAAAGCTTCTTCGATGACGACGCGGCGCGCGGCTTCGCTCCCGACGCGCCCGCCTTCCATCAACCCGGCGACGGCCTCCAAAGCCTCAGCCCGCGTCGCGGCCACGACGACGCCTTTGCCCGCCGCCAGCCCGTCGGCCTTGACGACGACGGGCGCATCTTCCGCGCCAAACTCGCCGCCGAGTAGAATCTCGCGCGCGGCCTCCGCGCTCGCGGCGACGCGAAAACGCGCCGTCGGAATCCGGTGCCGCGCCATGAACTCTTTGGCGAAGGCTTTGCTCGACTCCAACTGCGCGGCCTCCGCGCGCGGCCCCGCGACTAGAAGACCGCGCCGCTCAAATTCGTCCGCGAGTCCGGCGGCGAGCGGAGTTTCCCCGCCGACAATCGTTAGCTCGATCCGTTGCGCTTCGGCAAAGGCGGCGAGCGCAGTCACGTCCGTCGCGCTAATCGGCACCGGGCGCGCGATCTCGGAGATGGCGTCGCCGCCGGGCGCGCAGTAGAGTTCGAGCGGCTGTTTGGAGGTTCGCCGGAGCGTCTGGCAGAGCGCGTGCTCGCGCCCGCCCGAGCCGATAACCAGAATCTTCATAGAGAATTTTTTTACGCCGCGAGTTGTGATTTGATCTCTTGAACGCGCGGATGCTGGCACGGCGCGAAAGTCGGTGTCAAGACAACTCGCCCGCGCCGGAGACTCCGTGCCTGCCCGGAAAACCTTGACACAGTTTCGTGATAGTTATACTTTGCACAGTAATCGGGTCAGCGACGAGCGGCTTCGTTTGACTTATGACGGGCGCGGCTCGCGTGATCTTTAAAACGCATAGATTCAGGTTGCAGTCTTTAACGCGAGGCTCCGATCTGGAAAACAATTTTCCTTAGAGCAACTTCTCTCACCGAAGGTTCGACTCCGGGAAGCATATCCGTGGGGGGTTACTGACATGTCACAAGCACAAGCAACAAGCAAGGCAAACGGGGAGTGGAGTCCCGCCGAAACCGAATTCCAAGATCGCAACATCCGCTGTGTTGACTGTAACGAAGATTTCATCTGGACGGGCGGCGAGCAGGTTTTCTTTCACGACAAGGGTTTGAAGAACGAGCCGAAACGCTGCAAGCCATGCAAGCAGGCGAAGAACGAACGTCTGGCCGCCATCGCCGCCGCGCAGGCTTCAGGAGTTCGCCAACGCATCGAAGTCTCAGTCAACTGCGCGCAGTGCGGTCAACAGACAACGGTTCCCTTTTACCCCTCGCAGGGGCGCCCGGTCTTCTGCCGCTCTTGCTTCCTCGCAAGCCGCAGCGCGGAGACCTAATAGGCTAGCCGACCCTAAGCGCCACCGCTGATAGCCTTACTCCCGACAGCCAAATTCCCATCCGACAATTCTCACCGCGGCGGGAGCGTGCGGCCTCGTCGAAGTGTGTGCGGGCGTCGGCGCGGAACGTGCGCCGTGCAAAGGACGTAACATGCGCGGTGTCTCTCGTCCTCCGGCGTTCGTCGGCGACGCCGATTCGTTCAGTGTTCCAGATGATAAGGCACACTGGTGACGATGATTTTCTTCTTAAAGAGCAAAGCCCCCTTCAACAATAACGAACTCTGGTTGTGCAACAGATGTTGCCACCATTTCGCGGGCACGAACTCCGGCACGAGCACCGTCACCACCCCGTCGGCGCGCTCGGTGCTGACCTTCGAGATGTAGCGCAGCAGCGGGCGCGACAGCGAACGATAAGGCGAGGCCAGCACCACCAACTCGATGCCGGATGCCCACTGTTCCCATTTCTCGCGCAACTTCTGCGTCGCCTCTTCATCAATGTTCACGTAAACGGCGACGACGTTGGCGGGCGAAATGGCGCGCGCGTATTCGAGCGCGTGGATGACGCCGCGATGGACGCCGGAGATGGGAACGATCACGACGTTCTTGAGCGGGCGCAATCGCTCTAAACCGTCGGTCGTCAATTGCCGCGCCACGCCCAGGTAGTGCGCGTGAATCGCGCGGAACATCGCGACGAGCAACGGAATCACGACGACCACGATCCACGCGCCGTGCAGGAACTTCGTCAACACGAAAACGACGAGCACGACGAACGTGGCGATTGCGCCGACGCCGTTGATGACCAGCGACTTTTTCCAGTTCGCCGCACTCGACACTTCATCCTCGACGAAACTCGGCGTGTGGATTTCGCTCGCGGCCAGAATCGCATCGGGCAGCGGCGTCGGTCGCGCTCTCTCGTCGCCCGCGCCTGCCAGCAGTCTATTGCGCCGTGTGCCCTGTGGTGTGCCGCGCCACTCGTTCCCACCGGTTTTCGTTCGCGCCGAATTTACCTGTGCGCGCTGGCCGAGCCAGTGCCTGACCATGCCCGTCTGCGAGAGCGTGAAGGAGAGAAACACACCGACGGCGTAGAGCGGGATGAGGCGTGAGGTGTCGCCGCCGAAGGCGATGACGAGCAAACCCGAAAAGATCGCGAGGATGACGATGCCGTTCGAGAAGACGAGGCGGTCACCGCGATTGGCAAACTGGCGCGGCAGGAATCTATCGCGCGCGAGCAAAGAAGCGAGCCGTGGGAAATCTGCGAACGAAGTGTTAGCCGCGAGCACGAGGATCAAAGCCGTCGCCAACTGCACGACGTAGTAAAACCAACTCATCCCTCCCGTAAACATGATGCGCGCAAACTGCGAAATCACCGTCTCGTTTTCTTTCGGGTGCACGCCGTAGAGATAAGCCATCACGCTCGTGCCGACGAACATCGTCGTGAGCAAAGCGGCCATCACGACGAGCGTGCGCGCGGCGTTCTGCGCCTCCGGTTTTTTGAAGGCGGGAACGCCGTTCGAGATCGCTTCGATTCCGGTTAAGGCCGCGCACCCGTTCGAGAACGCGCCGAGTAGCAGAAACAGCGTCACCGGCTGGAGGTTGTAACCTTCGGCCAATTTCAGTTCCCCGCCCAACGGCACGGGCGCACTTCCGCCCTGCGTGAAATAATGAACGATGCCGTAACCGATCATGAAGAGAAACGCTGCGACGAAGGCGTAAGTCGGCGCGGCGAAGATCGCGCCCGATTCGCGCACCCCGCGCAGGTTGGCGACTGAGACGAGCGCGATACAGGCCAGGCATAGCAAAACCTTGTGCGCGCCGAGCCACGCGAAGCGCGTCCCCTGCACCATCGAAGTGATGGCCGCAACTCCCGCCGCAATCGAAACCGACACGGTCAGGACATAATCAACGAGCAACGACGCGCCCGCGACGAGTCCGGGATAAGTGCCCAGATTTTCTTTGGCGACGATATATGCGCCGCCGCCCGTCGGGTAAGCGTGAATCGTCTGGCGATAGCTAATGGCGACGATGACGAGGAGCGCGGCGATGCCGAGCGTGACCGGCAAGACGTAATGGAACGGCGCGGACGACCCGCTGAAAGCGGCAGCGACGGCCAGCACGAGCAGAATCTCTTCCGTCGCGTAAGCGGTGGACGAGAGCGCGTCGGAGGAGAAAACGGCCAGTGCGGTTTTCTTCGCGAGGCGTTCGTGCTGCGCCTGCTCTGTCCTCAGAGCTTTGCCGACGAGCAAGCGTTTTATTGTGGTAGCCATGATTTATTCGCCCCTCTCTGTCGGCGGTTGAGCCGTGCGCGGCGGGTTCGCGGTGCGGTGCGAGGTGTGTGCGGGAGGGTTAGTGGGCGGCGACGATGCGGGGCGCGGCGTGGGAGGGTGTGTTTTTCTATCTTGCAGGTCGAGACAGTGTGCGCCGAAGAGGAGTAGAGGGATGACGAGGACGAAGAGGACGGTGCTGTATCTTTGCAGGTACGTGGCGGCGACTCCCGGCCTCGCCAGCCAGCCGAGCACGGCGAACGTTGTGGCGAAGAGGCACGCAGTCAAGCCGCCAGCCAGCCCGAAGAT
>DASYMM010000106.1:0-7901 GCA_036009085.1 Pyrinomonadaceae bacterium
CGTCCCGTTCATCCGACGGCAAACGACCTTCGCGTCTCCCGCTGAAACTTGCTGAAGCTACAAATTACGTTTGAGGAGAATATAAACATGCGTGCATTCCCTGTGCGGCTGTGCCCTACCGCCATCCGCTTCGTCTTCGTCTGCTTGTTTACGCTCGCGTGCGCGGGCGCGGCCTTCGCGCAGGCTCAATCCAACGCCTCCGATCTGCAAGGCTACGTGCGCGACGCGCAGGGCGGCCTCGTCGTCAACGCGGCGGTCACCGCGCGCAACAAAGCGACCGGCCTCTCGCGCACCGCGCAGACCAACGACGAAGGCTTCTACCAGATCACCAACTTGCCCCCCGGCGAGTACGAGGTGTCGGTGGAAGCGGCAAACTTCTCGCGCGCCAACATTCCCTCGGTCATCCTCACCGTCGGACAGCGCGCAGACCTCGACGTGCCGCTCGCCGCCGGGCAGGTCAGCGAAACCGTGACCATCACGGGCGCGACCACCGACATCGTGGAAACGTCGCGCACCGCCGTCACCAACACCATCGAGAGCACGCGCATCGAGAATCTGCCCGTCAATCAGAGAGACTATCTGGGCATCTCCACCACCATCTCCACCGTCAATCGCGGCAATGACCGACCGATTGGCCCCGCGCCCTCCTCCGGCCTGAACATCGGCGGCCAGCGCGGACGCTCCACGCTCGTACAGGTTGACGGCGCGGACAACACCGATAACTCCATCAACGCATCGCGCTCAACCGTCTCGCAGGAGGCCGTGCAGGAATTTCAGGTGGCGACCAACTCCTACGCGCCGGAGTTCGGACGCGCCACGGGCGGCATCGTCAACGTCGTCACCAAGAGCGGCGGCAACGATTTTCGCGGCAACGTCTTCGGCTTCCTTCGCCACAAGAGTTTTCAGGCGCGCAACGCCTTCGCGCCCATCGAAGACCCGCCGTTTACGCGCGCGCAGTACGGCGCAACGTTCGGCGGCCCGATTAAGAAGGATCGCACCTTCTTCTTCACGGCCTTCGAGCAACGCCGCCGGCAGGAATCGGCCTTCTTCAGTTCGGATGTCGTCGGCAACCTGACATCGAGCCTCGCGGTCGGCCCCGGCACGGCCTTCCCGTTCGTGCCGCTCCCGAACACGTTCACCAACCTGACGCCCGCGCAAGTCACCTTCATCACGAACCAACTCAACACGGGCGCGTCCACCGGCAACTCGGCCTTGATTGCCGCGACGCTGACTTATGCCTCCTTCGCTTCTTCCGGCGGGCAGATCGGCCTGAACGGCGTCTCCACCCTGCGCAGCATCGGCGGCGCGATTCCTGCGGGTCAGACCATCGGCGGACGCTTCTTTATCTCAGGCGCGCCCGTCCCGACGGCGGCGAACAACGGAGTCACGCCCGGCTTCACGACTATCAACGCCGAAGGCCAGCCCATCGGCTTCCGCCCGCTCAACAGCCTCGCGCGCATCTTCCCGATCTCGGAGGCGACGAGCTTCTTCTCCTTCCGCGCAGACCACCAGATCAACCAGTCGAACCAACTGACCATGCGCTTCGGCTACAATCCGAGCGACCTGACTGGCATTCAGGATGAATCGCAAAATCAGGTCTTGGGACAAAACGACTTCTCGCGCACGGGTCGGCAGGAGGTCAAGGACACGTCCTTCGTCACCTCCCTGACTTCGACGCTGTCGAGCCGCGTCGTCAACGAAGCGCGTTTCAGCTTCGGCCACCGCGACGCCAAGTTCGACTCGCAGATACCGGGCGCGGCGATCCAGATTTCCGGCGTCTCCTTCATCGGCTCCAATCCCTTCTCGCCCGTTGACCGCACGGAACGCCGCTTCCAGTTGACCGACAACATCAACTGGCTCCCCGGCAATCACAGCTTCAAGTTCGGCGCGGACGTCAACTTCATCGATGTGGAAGCCGTCTTCGAGTTGAACTTCCCCGGCCTCTTTAATTTCGGCGAAGTGTCCGGCGGCACGCTGGCCGCCGGTTTCATCCCCGGTCTCCCGGCGAGCGCGCCCGCGCTCACGCCCGTACAGGCTTACGGCGCGGGCATTCCCGGCGTCTTCATTCAGGGCTTCGGCAATCCGAACAGCACTTTGAAGAACAAGCCGATTGCTTTCTTCGCGCAGGATTCCTGGAAGGCCAGACCCAATCTGACGCTCAACTACGGCGTGCGTTACGACGTGGAACTCACCGAAACCATCCCGACCATCGGCTTCAGAGACCCCTTGAGCGGCATTAACCTTTCAGCCGAAGACCTCAACGCGGCGCAGAACGTGCTCGGCGTCCAGCAGGGCTTCCCGCGCGACACGAACAACTTCGCGCCCCGCGTCGGCCTCGCGTGGGACATCACCAACGACGGCAAGACCGTCTTCCGCGCCGCCTACGGTCTCTTCTACGACCACCCGCTGCTTGCCGTCGCCTTCAACTCCGACATCGCGGATGCCGCGCAGCAGCAACAGTTCACCACCGTCTTGCCGGGCAGCCCCGCGCCGAACGCGTCGCTCAACCTGCTCCAAATCTTTCAGGGCACCGTCGCTCCCGGCGTCACGCCCGGCGTCGCCGCCAGCACGGAATATTTGCGCGGCCAACTCCGTTTCAACGACCAGACGTTCCCCGGCTTCGGCCCCGTCCTGCCTTTCACGCTCGCCGTCGGGCAGGATTTCGAGTACGCCTACGCCAATCAGGCCAACATCACGCTTGAGCGGCAGTTGGACAAAAATACCTCGCTCTCCGCGAGCTACGTCTTCGTCGGCGCGCACCACCTGCCGCACCCGCGCGACGTGAACGCTCCGCAAAACGATCTGTTGGTGGAAAACTTCCGCCGCTTCGCCGTCGGCAATCCGGCGCTCTGCGGAACAAACGCGGCCTGCCTTGCGGGCGGTCGCGCGCCCACGAGTTTCGCCGAAGCCGTGCTGTTCCCCATCCCCACGGCGAACAACGCGCTCTTCACCGTCCGCGTTCCGGGACTCGTCGCCGTCAACAACCTGACCGGCCAAACCGTCGTCAGCCCGCTGGCGGCCAACTTCTTCCGGCCTAGCGCGCCGAACTACTTCTTCGTCCAGTCGGTGACGGGCGGCGCAGTCACGCCCGCCGTCTTCAACGCGGCCATCGCCGGTTCGGTGCGCACGCCCGGACTCATCTCGCCCTTCGGCGACGTGAGCGCGCAACTCTCGGAAGGCAACTCCAACTACAACGCGATGACTCTGGAAGCCAAGCGTCGCTTCTCGAACAACTTCCAGTTCCTCGCCTCCTACACCTGGTCGCACTCGATTGACGACTCCTCGGATTTGCAGACGCTCTTGAAACCGCAGGACAACCGCAACTTCGCCGCCGAGCGTTCCGATTCGCTCTTCGACCAACGCCACCGCTTCGTCTTCAGCGGCGTCGCCACGTCGCCCGCCAGTTGGCGCAGTTCGGAGAGCGGCGTGCGTCGTTTCCTCTCCGATTTCACCATCGCGCCGATCCTTGAGCTTTCGTCCGGGCGTCCGTTCAACATCATCACGGGCACGGATGCCAACGCCGATTTGCAAAGCTCGAACGACCGCCCCACTGTCGCCGCCGACGGGACGCTCACCTCGACGCCCTTCCTCGCCAACGGCACCCTGCGCCGCAACGCAGGAATCACGCACGGCTACGCGTCGCTCGATTTGCGCGTCGCGCGCGGCATCCGCTTCTCGGAGAGCATGCGACTCGACATCATCGCCGAGGGCTTCAACCTCTTCAACCGTTTCAACGAAGCCGCCGCCAACCCGTTCTTCGACGTGGTGAACGCCCAGAATGAACGACGCGGCGGACTCTATTACAGCCGCCCGACCGCCGCCTACGACCCGCGGCAGTTCCAGTTCGGCCTGAAATTCTCTTTCTAAACGCCGAGCCCTGAAACGTCGAAGCGGCTGGAAGATTCAAACCTTCCAGCCGCTTCGTCTGTTAATGGAAGCGAACCAGAGCCGCCCGCCGCGCATCGCACAGATGGCGGCGCGGGCTTGAAAGGCCGCCTCCGCATCGTCATACTCTTCCCGGTGCAAAATTATTTTAAGTCCCACATCTGGAGACACCGATGAGAGATAGATTTTTCCGTTACGCGTTTGCCTTCGTCGCACTTTTTTCCGCCTTCTCCGCCGTCGTTTCGGCGCAATCCGGCTCAACCCGACCGCGCCGCGTTGACCCGTCCACCAACCAGACGCCGCCGCCCGCCTCCACCACGACGCAGCCGCGCCCCACGGCGACCACCGCCGCCGCTGCTTCCGCCTCCGGCGACACCGCGCGCGCCTTCGCTCTCCTGCAACAAAAGCAGTACGCAGAGGCGGCCAAAGAAGCGCACGCGGCGGCGGCGACCGACCCGAAGAACAGCGAGGCTTGGAAGATCGCGGGCTTCGCGGAGTTTTACCAGAACCAGTTCAAAGAAGCCGCCGCAGACTTGCAGCGCGCGCTCGATCTACAACGCGCCGCCAAAGAGGAAGACGCGCCCACGGTGGACGCGCTCGCGCAGTCCCTCGCACGCTCCGAAGATTTTGAACACGCTCTGCCGCTCCTGGTCATTGCCACTTCGCGCGCGGGTGTCGCGCCCGATGCCACGCTGCTCTACTATCGCGGCCTTGCCGAATACCGGCTCGATAAAAAGGCTGACGCGGAGCGTTCGTTCAACGCCGCGGTCAAAGTTAAGCCGACAGACGCCGCCTCGCTCTTTTATCTCGGTCGCCTCGCCTACGAACGCAACCAGACGGACGCCGCCATCGCCGCGCTCAATCGCGCCACGCTCGCCGACCCGCGCCTTGCCGATGGCTGGATGCTCTTGACTTACTCCTACCTGCGCCGCGCCGCCGCCGCCACCGTCCCGGCAAAGGCCGACGCAGACTACTTGAACGCCGTGCGCTCGTCGGACGCGCTCGTGCGCGTGCGCGCGGGCGATGAACCTGCGGCGGCGTTGAACGGTCAAGCCCTGATCGGCGCGAAGCAGTTTCCGCGCGCCATCACCGTGCTCGAACGCGCGGGCGCAAACCCTGACGCGCGCGGCTCGACGCTCTACCTGCTCGGCGTCGCCTACTCCCGCGCCAAAAACTTCCCCAAAGCCATCGCCACCTTCGAGCGCGCCGCCGCCAAAACCGCCGACGACGTGAACATCTACCGCGAACTCGGCTACGCCTACGAAGTCTCCAAGCAGTACGCCAAAGCCCTCGCCGCCTATCAAAAAGGCGCGGAACTCGCGCCCGACGACGACGACTTCAAAGAGTCTATCGAACGCGTCCGCCCCTTCGCTAAATAAAGGTTTCAGGTTACAGGTTTCAAGTTTCAGGTCTGAGGTTCTTTGTTCTTAAACTTGAAAGCTGTAACCTGAAACTTGAAACCTGCGCTGGCAAGCGTTAGCATCCAGCCATGAACAAACCAGATATTGCTTCTCGTTTTCGTCGCCTCGCCGGTGCTGTGCGCGTGGCGGCGTGCGTCGCTGTGTTTGCCGGTCTGCTGTTGGGTGGCGGGCAGTTGAGCCGCGCTGCGGAGTGGCACGGGCTGACGCCTCTGAAGTCGCGCCGCGCGGACGTGGAACGCGAACTCGGCAAGCCCATGCCGGGAGAGACGGCAAACGGCGCGCTCAACTTCAAGGTCGCGGGCGGCATGGTGACTGTCACGTTCGTCACGGCGAAGTTTGCGCAGACGAAAAAACTCTCGCCCGAAGTGGAAGGCACGGTGCTGCTCATCGTCTTGCAGCATGAGAACTCTTCGGACACGCCGGAGTCTGTCAATCTGGTGAAGAAGAGCAGCTTCACGCACGAAGAAAAGGGAGTGATGTCCGTCTATACCAACCAGCGCGACGGCATCACCTACACCTTCTTCAACGGGCGGCTCAAGACCACACGCTACGCGCCCTCCGCAGAACAACTCTCCGGCACACAAGGGCTGAAATCGGTTCTCTAATGTTTGAAAAACGTAAATCGTGAATCGCGAATCGTAAATAGAGAAAACCTGTCTTTCTCTATTTACGATTCGCGATTCACGATTTTCCTTGTCACCTGTCACTCGTCACTTGTCACGGTCTTTATGTTGTATCGCCCGCATTTGAATGAACAACTCAGGGAGCGGCGCGCGGAGTTTGTGGACTTCGAGGCGGTGTGGAGCGCGTCGGTGAGCAGATACACGCAACGTCTGCTCGCGCTCGGCAAACGCTCGTCCACGGAGATCAAACTTGAAACGGAGCGCGCGATTGACGAGGGCGCGGCACGTGCGGCGGGCGCGCGTCCTTCAACCGAACTCGAACAGGCGGGCGCGTTCGTCGTGCCTTTCAAGGAGCGTTGGCGTTCGCACGAAGAGGCGCGGCGTTGGGCTTTGGAAGTGTTGCGCGAGCGCGTGACGTGCGCGGCGGACGGCAGCCAGATTTTGCCGGGGCGGGAAATCTCTCTGCCCGTCGCGGCGGTGCAGGCCGCCTGGTTCGAGAATCCGCACACGGCGACGGGGCAGCAGAGTTATCATAAAGAATCAAGATTTGAGTTAATCACGCCGGAAAAATTATTGGAGGCCGAGGGTGGTCTGGCGACGGCAGCAGACCTTGTCGGCCTGCGCCGCTTTGAGTTGGAACTCGAAGTGCTCAAAGAATTTCTCGAACGGCGCAAGGGCTGGCGTGCGCGCGGCGAGCGCGTTCCCGTCGCCTTCTTCGACGGGACTTTGCTACTCTCGACGACGCGCGTGCGCGCCGAGTCAAAAATTTTCCCGCGCGCGCAAATGGCCGCCGCCCTTATTGATGCCGCCAGACTCTCGCGCGAGACGAAAGTGCCGCTCGTCGGCTACATAGATCAATCTTACGCGCGCGACCTCGTCCGCCTGCTCGATCTGCTCTCCGAGGATGCGCGCCCCGCCGCCACAGTCTTCGATGCGCGCCTGCTCTCGGTTGCGCCCGCCACCGCCGCTGTAGGCAGCGACGAGACGCTTTTCTCCGCGTGGGGCGACCGCACGATCTTTTGTTATTGTGTGCGCGAAGGCATGCAGGACTTTCAGGACGCGGAGGGCAACCCGCTCGTCGGTTTCGTCTACTTACAGACGACGGGCGAGGGCGCGCCCGCACGCCTCGACATCCCCGCGTGGGTCTATGAAGCGGGACTGATTGACGAAGTGGTTGACACCGTGCGCGCCGAATGCGTCGTCGGCAACGGTTATCCTTACGCGTTGGAGACGGCTGACGCGGCGGCGGTCATCACCATGCAAGACCGCGAACAATTTCTGCGCGCGATGCAGGAGTTTGCCGCCGAGCAGAATCTTGGCTTTAGCGTCTCGCGCAAACCCGTCAGCAAGGCGCGCCGTCGTTGAGCAGTCGGGTTTTATGTCGAGAGGCAATCTTAGCCAGTGAGATTTTATGAACCGCAAGAGTGAGCAGGAGCGAAGCGGAGAGGCGAGCCGGGAGGCGTCGGCTGTGAGTTGCCCCGCGTGCGGTGCGGCGGCGCGGCGCGTGGGCGCGCACTTCTGCGCCGACTGCGGGCGTGGCCTGCGCGAGCACTCTTACGCGCCCGCCGATGCGCTCCTCGCCTCTTATCATCAACAACACAGCCGCCCGGCGATGCTGATCGAGCAGGAGATGCCGAGCGTCGGGCGCGTGCAGGGAAAACCGGAGCACGTGTTCGATAACGAGGGCAACACGGCGGCGGCCATCGCGCTGGTGCTGGTCTGCTCCGCGCTCGTGCCCTACATCGGGATTCTGTTCTGCCCTCTAGCCATCATGGCCGGGGGCTTCGGCCTCTTTGAAGCGCGGTTCATGCCGCACACGGGCGGCACGCGCCTCGCCGCCTACTGCATCGTCTTCGGCTTCGTCATCGCGGGCGCGCAAGTCTTACTCTGGAGACTCGTCTGAAAAGCTGTCCGTTGTCCGTGGTCAGTTGTCCGTTGTATGTGGCTTTCCCGATGCGTTACTAAAGTTGAA
>DASYMM010000107.1:0-2852 GCA_036009085.1 Pyrinomonadaceae bacterium
GGTGACGCCGTGCGTCATCTCGTGGCCGCAGATGTCGAGCGTGACGAGCGACGAGAAAGACGAACCGTTGCCGTCGCCGTAGGTCATAAAGCTGCCGTTCCAGAAGGCGTTGTTGTAGTTCACGCCGTAGTGGACTTTGGAACTGATGAGGCCGGTTGTGCCGTTCGCCGCAACGTAATAGGCGGGGCCACCCGCGCCGTCAATGCCGTTCCGCCCGTGCGTGTTCAAATAATAGTCATAGACTTTGCCCGCGCCGTAGTGCGCGTCAACGCCTGCGCGCTGCGTGGTCGAGTTCCAAATGTTGTCCGTGTCGGTGAAGCGGAAGGTGGAACCGGTTGTGTTGCGGTTGTCGAACGTGCCGATCTTGCGCGTGATGTCTTCCATGTAATAAGTCGGCGACGCGAAGTAGGTGTTGATCGTCACCGTGCCGCTGTAGAGCGACGAGCCGGAGGCGGTCTGCAAATTGTCGTAGCTCATCACGACGTTGCCCGTGTGAGCGTCAACGAAATAGACGGGCATGGAGGTTTGATCTGTGCCGTCTTCGCGGCGCAGTTCCACGCGATAGGTCAGGTAATCGTTGCCCTCGTGGCGGAGGATTTGCAGGTCGGCGGTGGGCGGCGCGGTCAAACAATCATCGCAGCCGAGGCCGCTGATGGCCGTGCGGACGGCTTCGTCGGGCGTGCGGTAGGGGGTGGTGTCGGCCTGCACATTGTCGAGCAGATCGTCCGTCACGGCGAAGACCGAATCGTCGGGATTGAGGTGGACGATGGCTTCGGCGCCGAAGACGGGGATGTCGTTATGTGTTTGCTGGAAGCGCGTGTGCGTCTTCTTCTGGTCGTCGGTTAAGGCGCGCGTGGCTTTCAGGGCGCGCTTGGCATCACGGATGGCGTGCTTGTCGGCGCGCGATGCGATCACGTCCAGCGCAATCTCTTTCGAGCGCGTGAGTTTAGCGGCAGCTTTATCGGCAGCCTTGTCGGCTGCCGCGGAAGCGTCGCGACGCGGCATGGTGAGGGCGAAGATGAACGCGAGTGAGATCGCGATAACGAAGATGGGTTTTTTCATTTATTCTCCTTGATAGTGTTCGGGTGTTTCGGGCTGGTGAAGAGACGGAGCCGCGAGCCTCGCGCAGCTCCGCGAAAGGGAACGATGGCGGGAGTAGAGATGAAGCAGTCGTGCCGACCGGAAAATATGAGTAAAGCACAGAGCACCGCAAGATAAGTGCGTCAAACGCTGACAGATTGTTTGAGAGACGCCGACCGGGATTGTGGAGAAACTTGACCGGCGTGAAGGTCGAATCAATTTATAATAATTTTACTGCGACTCGGGGGAGGTCATTACTAACATCTTCGCCATGCGGGGGCAAGACTTTTTATTAGGCCGATTTTGCGGTACGTCAAAAAGTTAACGATACGCGGCTGCCCTGCAAGGGTTTTCGCATACGCCCGGAGGCCGGATAAAAAGCGAATACATCGCAACACAATTAGAATAATGGCGGTTCTTGCGATTCGGCGGTTTCGGGATTGACACCGCCCACAGACACGCTTAGGATGGCATGCGCTTGACGACCTTCCGTCTGTTTAGCTTAAAAAAATACAACTTGTGAACCGGGCGCTTTAACTTCAATTTATATACGGCATCCTTCGTGCGATGCGCCCACAGGTGAGAGCCACTACCACCGTTGCCCTCGCAGACAGCCAAAACTCCCCCTTGCCAACCCAAGGGTTTTACACTTCGGAGGAGACTGAATGAATCGCAAGTTAGTTACCCTAATGACTCTGTGCGCGATTGCCGTCGCGCTCGTCCTCAGCAGCTTCACCAGCTTTAGTTCCTCGGCGCAGGAAGCGACCGCCTCAAAATCCATGAAGGCCGACCGTGGTGGGAAAGATAATCCCGACGACGGCGAACGGGTTAAACCCGGCGAGATCACCGACAGCCAGTGCGGCACACGCCATCCCGACCCGGAGACCGCGGCTTTGATCGAAGACGCGAGCGAACGTTTCTACAAGAGCCGCGCGGCACAGGGCGCGGAGCTTTATCGCACCGGAACCGTCAACGTCAACGTCTATTTCCACGTCATCACCAACACGAGCGGCGCGGGTAATGTCACCGACGGCCAGATCGCGCAGCAGATCGCGGTCTTGAATCAAGCCTACAGCGGCGGAACCGGCGGCGCGAACACCATCTACAGATTCAACCTCGTGGCGACGGATCGCACCGCGAACAACACCTGGTACACGACTACCGGCGGCACGTCCGAGCGACAGATGAAGACGGCCTTGCGTCGTGGCGGCGCGGCTGATCTGAACCTCTACACGAACAACATGGGCGGCGGCCTCCTCGGCTGGGCGACCTTCCCTTCGAGCTACGCCAGCGATCCCAAGATGGACGGCGTGGTCTGCCTGTATTCGAGCCTGCCGGGCGGTTCGGCCTCGCCTTATAACCTGGGCGACACCGCGACGCACGAGGTCGGCCACTGGGTCGGTCTCTATCACACTTTCCAGGGCGGCTGCGCCAAGAGCGCGACCAACGGCGGCGACTTCGTCTCCGATACGCCCGCCGAAAGCTCGCCCGCTTCGGGCTGTCCCACCGGACGCAACACCTGCACGGGCACGAACTTCCCCGGCAACGATCCGATTGACAACTTCATGGACTACTCCATTGACTCCTGCATGTTCAAATTCACGCCCGGACAGGCCGCGCGCGCAGATGCTCTGACGCTGCAATATCGCGGTTTGTAATCGCCACAACCTTCTGCTTCGCAATGCAGAAAAGGGACGCTTTCAACGTAAGTGAAAGCGTCCCTCTTTTTTTGAACGATGAAGGATGAATAAGAACTGTCCGTGGTCAGTCAG
>DASYMM010000108.1:0-11768 GCA_036009085.1 Pyrinomonadaceae bacterium
TGCCGTTGTCTGTGACTTTCGCGCGAGTGTCAGATGACAGGTCGAGACAGCTTTTCTGTTTTAACTTGTCACTTGTCACTCGTCACTCGTCACTGTTTTTGAAACTTTCTGCGCGCGGCACACTCTTACAGGTTGAGTCGGTTTGCCAGGAGTGAAAACGAGAGAGCGTTTCACTCGAAACCTGTACCTCTCCAAAGGGAATTATGAGAATAAAAGCTTTGTCGTTTTTTGCGCCCGCGCTGTTGCTGTTGTGCTGCTCGCCGCTCGTCGCCCCGGCGCAATCCGCGTCGCAATCCGCGTCGCAATCCGTGTCGCAGTCCGCCGCGACGCCCACGCCGACGCCCACCGCGAGCGCGCCCGTTGACGCGAAAAAGAACGCCATCAACAGCACCGTCAACACCACCACCGACCCGACCGCCGCGCCGCCCGCCGACGACTCCGGCACGAAGCCGCTCACGACCGTCGGCTCTTCGCCCGGCGCGGTGACGCCCGAACGCGGCACGACTCCCATGTCCACCCCTATCTCTGAGGCCAGCGTGCCCGTCATGGTGGCGAAAGGCTCGGTCGCGCTGCCGCCGGAGAAGGCCGCGCCCGTCCGCATCCCGCGCACGGAGCGCGCGCCCACCATTGACGGCAAGATGGACGAAGACATTTGGCGTCGCGCCGCCGTGCTCAAAGACTTCTATCAGGTCAGCCCCGGCGACAACATCGCGCCTTCGCTCGCGACCGAAGTTTATATGACTTACGACGCGCGCATGCTCTACATCGCTTTCCACGCGCACGACGAGCCGGGCAAGGTGCGCGCCACGGTCGCCAAGCGCGACACCGTGCTCGACACGGAAGACAGCGTGCGCGTCCTCATTGATACGTTCAACGACAAGCGCAAGGCTTACGTCCTCGTCTTCAACCCGCTCGGCATCCAGCAGGACGGCATCCGCACCGAAGGGCAGGGCGTGGATTTCAGCTTCGACATCGTGATGGAATCGAAAGGCGCGTTGACGAACGACGGCTACGTGGTCGAAGTGGCGATCCCTTTCAAGTCGCTCAAGTACGAATCGGGCAAGGGCAAACTCTGGGGCTTGCAGATTTTCCGCCAGATTCAAAGGCTCAACAATGAGCAGGATTCGTGGATGCCGATCTCGCGCGACATTAACAGTTATATGAGTCAGGCCGGGCATATCACCGGCCTCGAAGACATCTCCACCGAGCGCACGATTGATCTCATTCCGAGTCTCACGCTCTCGGAAGACGGCAGGCGCGTCCGCACCGTCCCGCCCGGCACGCCCGTTCCCTTCGGCTTCGTGGATCAAGGCCGCTTCGTCAACCAACCCCTCAAACTCGATCCGGGCTTCACCGGAAAGTTTGCCATCTCGCCGACCATGACGCTCGACGTTGCTTTGAATCCCGACTTCGCGCAGGTCGAAGCGGATCAACTCGTCGTCACGGCCAATCAACGCTTTCCCATCTTCTTCCCCGAACGCCGCCCCTTCTTCCTCGAAGGCATCGAGATTTTTCAGACGCAACTCGGCGTCGTCAACACGCGCGCCATCGTTGACCCCGACCTCGCTTTGAAACTGACGGGCAGGCGCGGCCCGAACACTTACGGCGTCCTCGTGGCGAGCGACAACGGCCCCGGCAATTTCTCCGAAGATGATCGCACGCGCGCCCTGCAAGCGGAGGCTCGACGCCTGCCCGGCGAGTCGCAGGGCAGCATTCGTTTCCTCGATAAGAACGCGGCCATCGGCGTGGTGCGCGTCAATCGCAACGTCGGGCAGGAGAGCACCATCGGCGTGGTCGCCACCACCTACCAGTTCAAGGAACTGCACAATCAAACCGGCGGCATAGACGGTCGCTTCAAACTCGACCCGCAGACGACCGTGAGTTTCTCCCTCATCGGCGCCGTCTCGCACAAAGAGTTTTTCAACCCGGACGTGGACGGCAACGAACTCCGCAACGGCAAGGGCTTCGGCTACACGATAGACTACGCGCACTTCGGCAGAAACTTCGGCTACGAGTATTACAGCGAAGGGCTGTCGAACGACTACCGCGCCGAGGTCGGTTTCACCTCGCGCACGAACACCAATTTTCATAGCATGTGGACGAGCTACGACACGACGCCGAAACCGAAAGCCACGCTCATCAACTGGCACGCACACAATTTCACTTTCATCAGCCACGACTTTCAGGGGCGCAGCCAGGCTTGGGAGAGCGAAACCAACTTTCAATTCTTCTTCCAGAAGCAGTTCAACATCGGTGCGGCTTACGAATACGCCTACGAGCGTCTGATCGAAGAGGAGTTCGGCGCGCGGCGTTCGGCACGGCTGGCGGGCGGGTTCGCCGGGGAAGATTCCGAACGCTCCTCGCGCAAGAATCACTACTTCTTCTTCGGCGGCTATCGCCCGAATAAAAAATATTCGGTGAGTTGGCGCGCCCTCTATCGCGACGGCCATTTCGATTACGACTTCGGCGCGGGTCGCCGCTTTCCGCGCGTCAGCCCCGTGGCAATCGCCGCGCGCGAGGCAGACGCGGCGGGCTTGTGCGATGTGGAGGAAAACGAACCGCTGCCGCCCGTCTGTCTCGCGCCGCTCGATCCGGGACGCGGCGGCCTCTTCGAGTTTCGCGGCACGTTCGCCTACCAGCCGACGAACGCCCTGCGCTCCACGCTCGACTACACCAAGAGTCGCCTGCGCCGCTACGACACCAATCTCGTCGCCTTCGATGTCAACTTGATCTCTTGGCGCACCACTTACCAGTTCACGCGCTTTCTCTTCGCCCGCGCGCGCATTGATTATGAGACGCTGCCGAGGCGCGCACGCGGCCAGTTCCTCCTCGGTTGGACGCCGAACCCCGGCACGGCCTTCTACGCCGGTTACAACGACGACGCCAACATCAACACCTTCTCGCCCATCAACGGCCAACTCGAACCCGGCTTCCGCCGCAACGGTCGCACCTTCTTCATCAAGATGGCCTACCTGTTCCGGCGCAGCTTCGGCGGATAGCGCGTGTGAAGTTTGCGCCTTTGCGTTCGGTTCAATGATCGCGCGACGAAGATTCACCGCCAGAAGCGCGGAGCCGGGCCGCAGAGTTGAAGCAGAGAGTTGATCATTCAACACTCTCTGCGCCCCTCCGCGTCAACTCTGCGTCTCTGCGGTGAATCAAATTTGCGCTAAACTCAAACAGCATCAGTCTCAAATTCGATTTGACTTAACATCGTAATTCGCATAGAAAAATCTTCTGCATTTCCAAACCTCGTCGGATGTCCGAAGAGCCGCTCGTTTAAAATGAAAGGAAGTTTAATAATGTCTTTTGCTCCCACTCGCCGCGCCACGTCTCCCGTGCGCCTCCTTATCGCCTTTATACTGTTAACGCAAATTTTGCCCGCCGCCTTCGCGCAGAAATCAAACGCCGACGGCGCGGCGGAGAACACGTCGAAGCCGCACACGTATCCGGCGGCGAAGAAAGTTGAACAGGTGGACGATTATCACGGCACGAAGGTTGCCGACCCCTATCGCTGGCTCGAAGATTTGGACACCGCCGACACGAAGGCTTGGGTCGAAGCACAAAACCGTCTGACGAACGCATACCTCGCGGAGATTCCCGCGCGCCAGCGGATCAAAGAGCGTCTGACCAAACTCTGGAACTTTGAACGCTACGGCATCCCCTTCCGCGAAGGCGACCGCTACTTCTTCACCAAAAACGACGGCCTCCAAAACCAGTACGTGCTCTACACCGCCGCCTCGCTCACGGACGAGCCGCGCGTTCTGCTCGATCCCAACAAACTCTCCACCGATGGCACCATCGCGCTCGCCGGGACGGCCATCAGCCGCGACGGAAAGTTGATGGCCTACGGGCTGTCCGCTTCCGGCTCGGATTGGTCGGAGTGGAAGGTGAGGAACATCGAGACCGGGCAAGACTTGCCCGACGTGATCAAGTGGGTGAAGTTCTCCGGCGCGTCTTGGACGCCCGACGGCAAGGGCTTCTACTACAGTCGCTACGACGAGCCGAAGGCGGGCACGAGCGGTCTCTCCGGCGTCAACGAGTTTCAGAAACTCTACTACCACCGCCTCGGCACGCCGCAGGCGGAAGACGCGCTCATCTACGACCGCAAGGATCAAAAGGACTGGGGCTTCAGCGGCGACGTAACCGACGATGGCCGCTACCTGATCATCACCGTCTGGACCGGCACGGACGTGAAGAACCGCATCTACTACAAAGACCTGCAAGCGAAAGATGCGCCCGTCGTCAAACTCTTGGACGATTTCGACGCAGCTTACAACTTCATTGACAACGACGGCGCAGTCTTCTGGTTCATGACCGACAAAGACGCGCCGCGCAACAAGATCATCGCCGTTGATACGCGTAAGCCCGAACGCGCGAACTGGAAAACCGTGATCCCCGAAGCGGCGGAGACGATTGAAAGCGTCAACGTCATCAACAACATGTTGGTCGTCGCCTATCTCAAAGACGCCCACTCTCAGGTGAAGGTGTATAAGCTCGACGGCAGTTTCTTGCGCGAAGTTCAGCTGCCCGGCATCGGCTCCGTGTCAGGCTTGAGCGGCAAGCGCACGGACAAGGAGACCTTCTACGCCTACGCCAGTTTCACGACGCCCTATCCCATCTATCGCTACGACATGGAGACGGGCAAGAGCACCCTCTACCGCCAGCCGAAAGTTGACTTCAACCCGAACGACTACGAGACTCGCCAGGTCTTCTTCAACAGCAAAGACGGCACGCGCGTCCCCATGTTCATCACGCACAAGAAGGGCTTGAAACTCGACGGCACGAACCCGACGCTGCTCTACGGCTACGGCGGTTTCAACGTCAACGAGACGCCCGGCTTCTCCGTCAGCCGCATGGTCTGGATGGAGATGGGCGGCGTCTTCGCGCTGGCAAATCTGCGCGGCGGCGGCGAGTATGGCAAGGACTGGCACGAGGCCGGGATGAAGTTGAAGAAGCAGAACGTCTTCGACGATTTCATTGCCGCCGCCGAGTGGCTCATCGCAAACAAATACACTTCCACGCCGAAGCTCGCCATTCAGGGCGGCTCAAACGGCGGCCTCCTCGTCGGCGCGGCCATCACGCAGCGACCCGACTTGTTCGGCGCGGCCTTGCCCGCCGTCGGCGTGATGGACATGCTGCGCTTCTCGAAGTTCACCATCGGCGCGGCGTGGGTTTCCGACTACGGCTCGCCCGACAACCCGGAGGAGTTCAAAGCCCTCTACGCCTACTCGCCCCTGCACAACCTGAAACCGGGACGCAGCTACCCGCCGACCCTGATCACGACCGCCGACCACGACGACCGCGTCTGGCCGGGGCACAGTTTCAAGTTTGCGGCGGCGATGCAGGCGGCGCAGGGCGGCAGCGCGCCCGTCCTCATTCGCATCGAGACCAAAGCCGGACACGGCGCGGGCAAACCCACCTCGAAGATCATCGAAGAATACGCAGACCTCTGGGGCTTCCTCGTCCGCACTTTAAACATGAACGTCCCCGCCTCGTGAAGTGCGTTCGATTTGAATAAGACCTAGAGCGTCACACAAAACCAGTAACCACGAAAAGACACAAAACAACACGAACTGATTAGTGTTGTTTCGTGTCTTTTCGCGGTTCATTTCTTTGCCTGTTTAAGTTTTAGTTAGTCTCTCTTACCCGCAACTCGCAGGCGCGCGGAGATTCACTAGCGATGTGTTAACGGAAAGCGCGTGCCGCGCGTCATAGAAATACGTGCAGTTTGATCCGAAAAACTGTGCGAGTTTCGGGAAGGAGATGAGCCTCATGAGAAAAGCGTCGAGCCTGTTCTGCGTCGTCGCGCTGCTGTGCTGCCCCGGCCTCCAATTACCCGCGCGGACGTTCGCGCAGACGACAACCGCGCAAACTAACACCGCCGTCCAGACGCCGGACGCTTACGCCGGAAAAATTCGCGAGTTCGAGGAGTTTGTGCGCGTCCAGTTGGAGCGCGACCGGATTCCCGGCATGACCATCGGCTTCTTCAAAGGCGACTACAAGTGGGTTAAGGGCTTCGGCTACGCCGACCTCGAAAACAAGACGCCCGCGCACGCCGACTCCGCCTATCGCCTCGCCTCCATCACGAAGTCCATGACCGGCACGGCCATCGTCCAACTCGCAGAGCGCGGCAAACTCGACCTCGACGGCGAGATTCAAACTTACGTCCCCTACTACCCGAAACAGAAGTGGCCTGTCACCGTCCGCCAACTGCTCGTACACCTCGGCGGCGGGCAGGTCGGCTCCGGCCTCGGCGCGGAGCACGTCACCACGCGCGAAGTCGTGGCGCGCATCAGTAAGTATCCGATTGAGATCGAGCCGGGCACGCAGTACAGCTACCAGACGAGCGGCTACAACCTGCTCGGCGCGGCCATCGAGGAAGTGTCCGGCAAGCCGTTTGAAACTTACCTGCGCGAAAATCTCTGGCTGCCGCTCGGCATGCGTGATACGCGCATCGACACCGTGCGCGACCTCGTGCCGAACCGCGTGCGCGGCTACGATTTGTCGAGCGGCGAAGTGAAGAACGCGCCGTTCGTGGATGTCAGTTCGCGTTTCGGCGGTGGCGGCGCGACCGGGACTGTGCCCGATCTGCTGCGCTGGGTGCGCGGCATTCTCGGCGGCAAGATCGTCACGGGCAAGTGGATTGAAGAGATGCTCACGCCCGTCGCCACGAAGTCCGGTCGCTGGGCGGGGCTTGGCGACGGCGACGACTATTACACGCTCGGCTGGATCATCAAGCCCGTCAACGGCAACTTTTCCATGCGCAACGAGGGCAGCCAGAAGGGAACCGACACGGCGGTCATCTACTTCCCCGAAAAAAATCTCGCCATCGCCGCCGCCTGCAATCTCGAATTCGCGCCGACTTACAAATACGTGCGCCGTCTCTACGAACTCGTCACCGGCGAGAAGTGGGAGTCGCGCGTCTATACGCACGAACGCACCGACGCGCCGCTCGCACGCGCGCTCGACAGCGCGTTCAACTACGGCTCGCTCCACTTCGACCAACACCACGCGCCGCTCGCCGCAACTCAAAGCGAACTCGCCCAAGCCTTCGCCTACTTCAACACCAACGCCAGCCGCGAAGCCTTGCGCGCAGACTTCAAAGCGACCGCGAAAAAGATCGCCGACGGTCGGCATCCCGTCGGCGGCAACAATCTGATCAAACTCGGTTCGTTCATGGCCGCGCGGCTCAAAGAGCGTCACGGCGCGGCGGGTTACGCAAAATATTATACGGCGGGCGCGATCCCTTTCTTCGCCGATTACGTCCGGCTCTACAAGGCTGACGCTAAATTTGCGAAGGAACTGCGATTCACGCCCGCCTTCGAGAAACTGATCGAGCGTTGGGACGCAGACTGGGCGCGCACCTGGAACGACTACACGCGCCAACTCGTCATCACGCCCGCGACGGACTTCGACGCGGTCGGCGCGCGCTTGCGCCGTGAGTTCGCGGGCGCGGAGGTCTACCCAGATTTCACAGGCGAAATCCAGCCCATCCAGACGGGCATCATCGCCTACAAATCCGGCAAACTCGGCATTGATCTCTACCCGCACTCGGACGAGTTGCTGTTCAACTGGGGCTTCTTCATCATCATCTCGGAAATATCTGCGGAAGGACGCGCCGCGATCAAACAGCACGTGGGCGAATACGAACGCCCCGCCTTCTACTTCAAACGCGCCTACGAGTCGAACCCGAACGGCGTCATGCGTCCCAAAACTTTTACGGACATCGCCGCGCGCTGGCTGGCTCGCCCGCAGATGTACGACGCCGGAATCGCCCTCCTCAACGCCGGACTCGAAGTGCATCCGGCAGACGCCACGCTCCGCGCCATGCTCGCAGATTTTCTCGCTAAGAAGGGGCAGAAGGACTAAGAGCGACTAACAAAAGCAGCAACCACGAAATCACACGAACTAACACGAATCAGATTTCGTGCTGTTTCGTGTGATTTCGTGGTTCACGGCTTTGCCTGTTTAAGTTTTGTGAGCTGCTCTAAGCCGCGAGAATTGCCCGCAGGCTTTCGCGCTCAATTCAAGTTTCGGCGTTCGGGGTTCGGCCTTCCAGTTTCGGCGCGCGGCTTCCGGCTGAGGTTAACGCGGGGCTGGCGGCTGGAAGATGTAGGTCTTGCCCTCGCGCACGACGAGCTTGGGTCGGTTGACCTTGATCTTAACCTTCCGCGTCACGCCGCGCTCTCCCGCCGTCTGCGGGTAGTAGCCGAGACTGTAGGTGTGGCGCAACTCCTCCGCAATCGAGGTGAACGCCCCGCGAATTTTCTTCATGTCTTTGGCGCGATAAAAACGGCCGCCGCTTTTCCCGGCCAGCGACTCAAGGTATTCGTTCGCACGACGCGTCGGCGTCCATTTATCAAACGGGTCTCTAATCTCGCAATCGCAGTACTGCACCGGGTAGATGAGCGCGCCGAGTTCTTCCGCCTCGCTCAGGGTGCTCTTGAAAGTGGCGTAGCCGCCGCCTGTGTCGAAGCCGTCCGACAGCAGGATGACCGCCTTGCGCCCCTTGACCGGCGTGAGCAACTCTGCCGCGCGATGCACGGCTTCGTACAGGCGCGTGTTGACATAGATGACCGTGACCGGCTCGGAGCGGCCTCTGACCTTGGCCGTGCGTGTGGGCGCGCGCTCAATCCCCGTGCGCGCCGACTGGATGGCGCGGCGCAGCGCGTCCCGGTCGCTCGTCCAATCGGGGAGCAGCGCGATCACTTCGTTGTCGAACGTGATGGGGAGCACGCGGTCGTTCGGCTTGAGTTGTTCGATGAAGGCGATGGCGGAATCCTGTATGTCCTGCAAGCGCACCTTGGTCGAGCCGCTGGTGTCCAGCAGGAGCACGACGGAGAAGGGCTGTTCGACGGGCGCGAAGTGTGCGAGTTGCTGCCTGACGCCGTTCTCCATCACGACGAACTCATCCTGCCGCAGGTCTGCGACGAACTTGCCGTCGCGGTCGCGCACGCTCGCCGTCAGCGACACCAGATTCGTCTCAACTCGCACTACCTCGTCGTCGTCAAGGGCGGGCGGAGCCGGCGCGGGCTTCTGCGCGAGAGATGTTGGACGGAGGACGAGCAGGAGGCACAACAGAAACAACACCCTTGAGACAAAACGCATGATGGTCGCTCCCGAAAAACAAATCAAACGTCAAACGCCCGCAGTCATCGTTCGTGAAAGTGTAATCGAAAACTCGTCGTTTGCCGATAGGCGACAAGTTGCGATTGACATAGATGAGCGGCGCAAGCAGAATAGCGCAACTTTCAGACGCGATGCCGCCGGAAACACGAGACATGCCGAAAACAGAGAGCGTCGGGCGACCCGTCCCGCGCCGCAAAGAGGGGCGCAGCAAGGTGACGGGCGCGGCGCGCTACGTTGACGATCTGCGCATGCCCAACATGCTCTACGGCGCAACCGTGCGCAGCCACGCGCCGCGCGGTCGCATCCGCTCGATCACTTTCGACGCTAGTATCCCTTGGGACGAGTTCGTCGTCGTCACCGCGAAAGACATTCCCGGCGAAAACGCCGTCGCGCTCATCCTCTTGGATCAACCGTATCTCGCCGCCGAGTTCGTCAACCACGCGGAAGAACCGATTGTGCTCTTGGCGCACGCGGACAAGCACCTGCTCGAACGCGCGCGCCGCGCCGTCCGCGTGGAGATAGAGGAACTGCCGCCCGTCTTCACGCTCGAAGAATCGCTCGCCAGAAAAGAGATCATCTGGGGCGAGGACAACGTCTTCAAGTCGTATCTCGTGGACAAGGGAAACGTGGACGAGGTTTGGGAGACAGCCGACCTCATCGTGGAGGGCGAATATTCGACGGGCGCGCAGGAGCAGTTGTACATCGAGACGAACGGCGTCGTCGCCGTGGCGAACGAGGCGGAGGGCGTCACGGTCTGGGGTTCGATGCAGTGCCCTTATTATGTGCACAAGGCGCTCTTGAAATTGTTTGCGCTGCCGCCGGAGCGCGTGCGCGTCGTGCAATGCGAGACGGGCGGCGGCTTCGGCGGCAAGGAAGAATATCCTTCGATGATCGGCGGTCACGCCGCGCTCCTGTCGTGGAAAGCGGGCGGGCGTCCGGTCAAAATTATTTACAACCGCGCCGAAGATATGTCGGCGACGACGAAGCGGCATCCTTCGCGGACGCGGCATCGCACCGCCGTCACGCGCGAAGGCAAACTGCTCGCGATGGAGATAGACTTCGTGGTTGACGGCGGCGCATACGCGACGCTCTCGGCGGTCGTCCTCTCGCGCGGCACGATCCACGCGGCGGGGCCTTACGCGTGCCCGAACGTTCGCATCAAGAGTCGCGCCGTCGCCACGAACGTCCCGCCGCACGGCGCGTTTCGCGGCTTCGGCGCGCCGCAATCAATCTTCGCTCTGGAGCGGCACTTCGATAAAGTGGCAGAGGCTCTGGGCTTGAGTCCCGAAGAGTTTCGCCGCCGCAACTTCATACGCGAGGGCGAGACGACGGCGACCGGACAGGTGATCCGCGAGCCGGTTGACATGGCGGGCTTGCTTGATCGCGCCTTCGAGTTGACGGACTACCAATCCAAGCGCGAACGCTTCGCGCGCGAGAATGAGGAAAACGCGACGGAGAAACGCGGCATCAGCTTCGCCTCGTTCATGCACGGCGCGGGCTTCACGGGTTCAGGCGAAGATTATCTGAAATCAATCGTCGGCGCGGAGGCCGGGGCGGACGGGCGCGTCCGCATCCTCGCGGCGAGCACGGAGATCGGGCAGGGCACAAACACCATCTTCGCGCAGATCGCATCGGACGCGTTGAAACTCGATTACGATCTCGTCGAGATGGCGCAGCCGGACACGGCGAACGTCCCGGACAGCGGCCCGACGGTCGCCTCGCGCACCTGCATGATCGTCGGCAAACTCGTAGAATCCGCCGCGCTCGGTTTGAGACAGACTTTGCAGGGCGCGGGATTGTTGGGCGAAAGCTACACGCAAGGCGAGTGGCAGGAGGCGTGCCGTCTGTACGTCGAGCAGTACGGGGCTTTGAAGTCGTACAGCCAGTACAAGCCGCCGCCGGGCGTGCATTGGGACGACGACAAGTATCAGGGCGACGCTTACGGGGCTTACGCGTGGGCGGTCTATGTCGCGGAAGTGACGGTTGATCTGTTGACGTATGAAGTGCGCGTTGACGATTTCGTCGCGGTGCAGGAGGTGGGCAAGGTCGTGCACCCGATTCTCGCGGCGGGGCAGATCGAAGGCGGCGTGGCGCAGGCCATCGGTTTCACGCTCTACGAAAACGTCGTGTGGCAAAACGGGCGCATGATCAATAACCAGATGACGAACTACGTGATGCCCACGGCAGCCGACCTTCCGCCGATTCGCGTCCACTTCGAGGAGCAGCCATACGCTTACGGCCCCGCGGGCGGCGCGAAGGGCATCGGCGAACTCCCCATGGACGGCGGCGCGCCCGCCATCCTGAACGCCATCGAACACGCCACCGGCAGACGCTTCACGCACGTCCCGCTCATGCCCGAAGCGTTGATGCGTAGCTTGAGCGAAACCACATGAGCACAGAGACGACCCGCGAGACAGACGTGACCTTTACGGTCAACGGCACACGGCAAAGTTTGCGCGTGCTGCCGTTGGCGCGTCTGCTCGACGTGTTGCGAGAAGAGTTGCGACTGACCGGCACGAAGGAGGGCTGCGGCGAGGGCGAGTGCGGCGCGTGCTCCGTGTTCGTTGACGGCGAACTCGTCAACAGTTGTCTCGTGCCCGTCCTCCAGGTTGAAGGCGCGCAGATTCAGACCATCGAGG
>DASYMM010000109.1:0-2417 GCA_036009085.1 Pyrinomonadaceae bacterium
TTCAACCGCGCGCGTTCACTTCTTCAACTGCGTCGGCGTCAGCTTGAAGGTGTGAATCCGGCGCGGGGCTGTCTCGAAGTTGAAACTGCCGTCGCCGCCCGCGCCCGTCCGTTCGCAGTCTTCGACGGCGTTGCAGGCGCGCCGCGAGAAAGAGCCGAAGAGAGGACTCGACACGCGCACCGGGCGCGCGGGCGCGCCGCCGAGTTCGATGAAGCGCAGCACCGAGCCGTCGCCCTCTTCCGCGTGCTTCCATGTGCTGAGCAGAACGGACGGATCGCTCGTCTCAAGAAAACTCATGCGCGAGGCGGGCAGCGGGTTCTCGGTGGGCGCGGCCTTATCCTGCGACTTGACGAGCGTGCGTTCGAGCGGCGTGGTCTGCTCCCAACCCGTGCGGCTCATGGCCGCCGCGTCGAGTTTCGCCGCGCTCGTGAGCGCGTAACGGAAGACGAAGTCGCCGCCCTGCGCCGCGATGTAGTTCGTGCCCCAGTAGTTGTTCATCACGTAGGAGAAGACGGTCGAACTCTTCGGCTTGAACTCGGTCGGCCAAGTGCCGCGCACGATGTCGCCGAACGTCCAGAGGAACGAGTCTGTCGAGACGAGTCCGACCTCCGCGCCCGCGTCGCCCGCCGCGACCCAGTTCTGCGCCGAGAACCATTCCAGCCCCGCGCCCGGCATCATGTCGCGCGCCGGACGCACGACGCCGTTCTGCACTTCGTACTTGAACTCCGGCGCGCGCCCGAGGGCGAGCGGGAAGGCGAAGTAGGCCGCCTCTTTTTTATAGACGGTCTCCTTGCTGACGCGGTTGACGATCTCGATTCGCTTCTCGTCGTTGAAGAGAATGATCTCGGTCGAGATGCGCGGCGTGTTCACGCCACGACTCTCAAGTTGCGCGCTCACGCCCGTCGGAGTCTTCTTGATTGACACGACGCGGCCAGCGTTCGCCGCGTGCGGCTCAAGTTGCGCGAACGGGAGGTGGCGGCGGTAGGTGAGCAACTGCGTGAACGACGGCGGGTTGTCGCCGCCCGTGACATAGACGTACTGGTTGAAGCGATAGGGCGCGGACTGATCCACCAACTCGCGCCGCAGTTCCTTATCGTAGATGCCGCCGACGCTGCCGCTCTTCGGGTCGAGCGTGACGCGGTAGAACCGATTCTCCAACACGTTCGCCGCCGTTTGAGTGGATGCCTCCGTCCGCGTCGCGCTGGCCGCTTGCGTCGGGGTAGCCGCTTGCGCCGAGGTGGAAGGTGCGACGGCGGCGGCGGCGTTTGTCGAGTTGTTCGGCTGGCCGGAGGTTGCGGGCGCAGCCTTGTCGCGCACGTCGTAAGTCTTATAGCCGACGGCGGGCACGCCGCGCGCCAAGAAGCGTATGCGCTGGTAGGCCGGGTGGTCTTCGAGCACGTCGAACGCGACCGCCTGAAGGGTTTCCAGATCAACCAACTCGCGCGTCTTTTGCAGGTCGAACTCCACCCAACCGTTGCGCTCCCAGTTGAGCGTGTTGAAGACGACGAGCGCGCGGGAAGAAGTTTGGATGCGTCCGGCGATGGCCGTCATGCCGCGCTCCAACAGGTATTCCGTGCAGCCGCGCGCCGTGATTCCGTAAAGCCGCTTGGTGGCGAGTTCGCGCGTCGTGTCTTCGCTGTGCGGCTCGGTGATGCTGCGCCCCCAGCCCCACGTGTGCTCGTCCATCAGAGAGATGTTTTCCCACATGCAATCAAGCGCGCTCTGCGAAGGACGGTAGCGCGGCTCGACGAGCGACGCGACGACGCCCAATTTCTCCGCAGACACGGCGCGTCGCTCCGTCTCGCGCTCCATCGCCGCGTGATACGCGTCGGACGCGATGCCGTCCTCCCAGTAAGGGCCGCCGTCGCCGCGCACGACGGGGAGTTTCCTCCCGCCCTGTTCGGCCTCTGCGGAAATATCCTTCAAAGCCTCGCCGAAGCCGGAGAAGCGTAGTTCGGGGTAAGCGAACAGACTGTTCCACTGTTTGACGAGCGCGGCCTGCTGCGGGTAGAGCGACGTGTTCTCCCACTGGCTGCCGTGGAGCATGACGCCGTGCGCCGTGTAGTCCGGTCGTTCATAGACGCGCAGGAAACTTTGTAGACCTTCGTAGCCGTTCGCCACCTGCGTCGGCAGCCCGAACTGGCTCCCGATCTGGTGATAGTGGCGCGAGTACCACATCAGCACACGCGCGCCGTCCGGCCCCTCCCACCAGAAGGGCGAGCGGCGATGCAGTTCGCCGAGCATGAGCGTCGGACCCCGATCCGCGTTCGCCGCTGCCGCGAAATATTTCAGACCGGACGCCGCGAGGATCGAAGCGTAAGACCACGAATAAGAAGGCACGTCCGTAATGTTGGCCGTGTCCCACGCGCCGCCCGCCTCGCGGTTCAGACGGCGCGCGCCGTAGAAAGAGCGTATGA
>DASYMM010000110.1:0-3005 GCA_036009085.1 Pyrinomonadaceae bacterium
GGTCGTCACAGGGGCGCGGGTCTCGGCGGCGGACACGACGAGCGCGAGCAGACTTTGAACCAACTGCTCGTCGAGATGGACGGCTTTGAGTCGAACGACGGCGTGATCCTGATGGCTTCCACCAACAGGCCGGACGTGCTCGACCCCGCGCTGCTCCGTCCCGGTCGTTTCGACCGTCGCGTCGTCGTCTCGCGCCCGGACGTGCGCGGTCGCGAAGGCATCCTCAAAGTTCACACGCGCAAGATTCCGCTCGGCGAAGACGTTGACATCTCTATCCTCGCACGCGGCACACCCGGTTTCACCGGCGCAGACCTCGCGAACCTCGTCAACGAGGCCGCTCTGAACGCCGCGCGCTACAACAAGAAGATCGTCATGCAGAACGACTTCGAACTAGCGAAGGACAAGGTCTTGATGGGCGCGGAGCGTAAAAGCATGGTCATCTCCAACGAGGAGAAGCGCATCACGGCCTATCACGAAGCGGGGCATACGCTCGTCGGCTTGAAAGTGCCGAACGCAGACCCCGTGCACAAGGTCACGATCATTCCGCGCGGCATGGCTCTCGGCCTGACGCAGCAGTTGCCGGAAGGCGACCGCTACAGCGCGACGCGCGAATACCTGCTCGGCCAGATCGCGATCATGATGGGCGGGCGACTCGCGGAAGAGATTTTCCTGAACGACATCACGACGGGCGCGTCGAACGACATCGAGCGCGCGACGGAACTCGCACGCGCGATGGTCTGCGAATACGGCATGTCCGAACTCGGGCCGCTCACCTTCGGCAAGAAGGAGGAGCAGATTTTCCTCGGGCGTGAAATCTCGCAGCACCGCGATTTTTCGGAAGACACGGCGATCAAGATCGATCAGGAAGTCCGCAAGATCGTCAACGAGCAATACGAGCGCGCACGCAGCATCATCACCGAGAATCGCGAGACCATGATTCGCCTCTCGGAGACGTTGCTCGAACGCGAATCGCTCGACGGCGTGCAGATTCGCCGCATCGTCGCCGGACTTCCGCTCGACGAAGACCAGCCGCCCGCGTCGAAAGACGACGAGGAGCGTCCGCAACTCAAAGAGCCTTCGACCACACCGCTCAAGCCGATCCTGCCGCCCATCACCGGCCCGGCCACGGCTTAATGAAGGTCAAAGGGTAAAGGAACAAGGGGAAGGGGATGAAACCTCTTCCCCTTATTTTGTTGCTTCAAGCGATTAACCACAAAGACGCGAAGGCACAAAGGAAGGAGTGAACGTTTTCCTTTGTGCCTTCGTGTCTTTGTGGTTAATTATGTTTCCACGGTATGAACAACGGCAGAACACGCGAATGGAAACTCGCCCGCCGCACGCTCCCGCTCGGCGGGCGAACCCTTATCATGGGCATCCTCAACGTAACGCCCGATAGCTTCAGCGACGGCGGCGAGTTCTTTGATCTCGAACGCGCCGTCGCGCACGCGGAAGAGATGTTGAGTGAAGGCGCGGACATCATTGATGTCGGCGGCGAGTCAACGAGGCCGGGCGGCGCGCTCGTCTCAACGGAGGAAGAGTTGCGCCGCATCGTGCCCGTCGTCGAACGTCTCAGCGCGCAAGTCCCACTGGCGATCATCTCCGTGGATACGACGAAGTCGGAAGTGGCGCGCGCCGCGCTCGACGCGGGCGCGGAGATCATCAACGACATCTCCGCTCTCCGTTTCGACCCGACGCTTGCGGACGAGGCCGCGCACCGCGGGGCCGGACTCGTGCTCATGCACTCGCGCGGCACGCCCGAGACGCTGCACACATTGCCGCCCGTCGCCGCCATTCTGCCGGAAGTGACGGAGAGCCTGCGCCGCAGTATCGCGCAAGCCGAACAGCGCGGCGTCGCACGCGCCAGCATCGCGATTGATCCGGGCATCGGCTTCGGCAAGAGCCAAGCGCAGAATCTGGAACTGCTCGCCCGGCTCAAAGAACTCGCAGCGGAGTTTGCGGACTTTCCCTTGCTCGTCGGCACCTCGCGCAAGTCTTTCATCGGACGTCTGCTCGATGATGCGCCCGTCGAGCGACGCCTGCACGGCACGATGGCCTCCGTCACAGCGGCGATCCTCGGCGGCGCACACATCGTCCGCGTCCACGACACACGCGCCGCCGCCGAAACCGCGCGCATCGCACAAGCCATAAGAGCAGTGACGAGTGACGAGTGACAAGTGACGAGCGGAAAACGGCAAATTGGGAAGCGTAAATAGAGATAACCCGATTTAGAAGCCTTGAGAAACTACTCCTTGCCTTCCTTTGCGACTTTGCGTGAAAATCTATCTCACGCAAAGTCGCAAAGGCGCAAAGGAAAGCGGAGAAGTTGAGTGACGATTTCTTGGTTTAAAATAACTTCCTCGTCTATTTACGATTGACGCTTCACGGTTTACTTTCTTCCAACTCGTCACTCGTCACTTGTCACTCGTCACTGCTTTATCGTAGCGTGTGTTGGAAAAGGGAGAGGTCGTAAAATGACGTTTGTGGGAAAACTTTATCGCGGCGGGGCGTTGCTGCTGTTGCTCGTCTGCGCGTCGGGCTTTACGGAGTGCTACAAGCCTGTGACGAAGAGCGGGTTGCCGTCGCACATTCGCACGGTGGCCGTGCCGCCTTTCCAGAATCAGGCGTTGCGCTACAAGATCGAGTCGCGTTTTACCGAAGCCGTCGCAAACGAGATCATCCGGCGCGGCCACGGCCTGCGCGTGCAGAGTGAGCCGGAAGGCGCAGACGCCGTGGTTGACGGCGTGATCAGAAACTTCGCTTTCGGCGGCGTGCTGCTCGACGAACGCGGGCGCGCGCGCATCTTCGAAGTCACGGTGGTCGGCGCGGTGACGGTGCGCGATCAGGTGCAGAACCGCGTGCTCTACGACAATCAAAACTACATCTATCGCGGCGAGTACGAATTTACGAGCGACCCGCGCACCTTCTTCAACGAGGAAGACCCGGCCGTGCAGCGCATCGCGCGCAACTTCGCCGAAAGCCTCGTCTCCACGCTCGTCCACGGCTTC
>DASYMM010000111.1:0-6286 GCA_036009085.1 Pyrinomonadaceae bacterium
GGAGGATTCGTTAGCTATGCCTAGAATTACCGGTAAGGTCAAGTGGTTCAACAATGCGAAGGGTTACGGTTTCATCGAACAGCCCGGCTCTTCAGACATCTTCGTTCACTACAGCGCCATTCAGGGCGACGGCTTCAAGACGCTCGAAGAAGGCCAAGAAGTCGAGTTTGAAGTGACGCAAGGCCCCAAAGGCCCGCAAGCTGAAAAAGTGACGAAGGTGTAATCTCCCCCCTCAATAGCTTTCGCTTAGGAAAGCCACTGACCGCTTCCGGTCTCTCAGAGCCGGTAAGCGTAAGACAAGCCCCGAAGAACTCCCTCTGAGTTCCGACAGGCAAAAATCGAAGGCGCGCTCGTTGGAAGTTTCCAGAGCGCGCCTTCGATTTTTAGAGTGACTAACAAAACTTCGTGCGGGTAAAGAAGTGAACCACGAAAGGACACGGAACAACACAAACCCGTTTTGGGCTTATTCGTGTTGTTTCGTGTCCTTTCGTGGTTACATGCTTTTGTTTAGTGCTCTTAACTAAGTCTCGCTTACTTGTCCGCTTTCGCTCTGAACTGCACGCGCCCGTCTTCCAACTTCACAGAATATTGCACGCGCTCGCAGCCGAGTTTCTCTTTCAACGCTTCGGTCTTCTGCGCGAGCATGCGTTGGAAGTGTTCAAACGAAAAATCATCCACACGCTCGCCGCATTTTCGCTTCGCTTCGATGAGCGTGTCGTAGAGGTTCTTCACCGTCGGCGCGTCCGCGTGCGCGTCGGCGCAGACAAAAGTTGTGCGCTCCGTGGCGGCAGCAGACTGCTGCTCTTTCTCTTTTTTAGACGCGCCGCGACAGAAACCGCGCCCCTCTTCCCGATCCTGCACGGTGCGCCGCCAGAGGTCGCGAAACGAAGTGTAGCGCGCGACGAGCGAGTTGTACTGATAGCGTTGGGCGTAGGTGAGTTGGCGTTCGTCCGCGAGGCGTTTGATGAGCGTCTCGACGCGCCCCTTCGTGTCGTAAGGCGGACGCTTCGCAGAGCCGTTGAAGTAAATGTCGAACTCGACTTTCAACTTGCGCACGTCGTCTTCGAGCCTGACGAGTTGCTCGTCAATGGTCGGCTGCGCATCGCGCTCGATGATGACTTTCCTGAGTCCCTGTCCCTGTAGCTCCGCCTGACGCTCTTTCGCCCGGCGCGCAAAACTATTTTGACGAATCGGCACGGCCTTTTATTTCTCCTCACCCGCGCTCTCCGGCGATAGCGCGTCCATTTTGAACATAACGTTTGGCCGAAGGCGGTGTCAACGAAAATAGTTGTCAGTTGTCAGTCGTCAGTTGTCCGTTGTTCGTCCTACGCCCTTTATTGCTATCATTCGGCGATCTTTCGCCCTAAAATGCTCAAGTAATCGCCAGACAAAGCAACTGACCACGGACAACTGACAACTCCCTATGCCTGACACACAACTTCTCCGCGCGCTGCCTTCCATTGACGCGCTGCTACGCACCGACGCGGCGCGCACGCTCGGCGAACGCACCGGCTTGCAGCGTCTGACCGCGCTCGCACGCAACGTGACCGACGAACTGCGCACGGAGTTACAGGCGCGCGTGAACGGCGACACGCCCGACACTGCCGACGCCGGGGCGAACGGCGATCTCTCGCGCGAAGCGTTGCTGGCCGAGGCGTTGAAACGTCTGGAACGCGCCGTCGAGCGCGTGGAAGCGAACGGCTTGCGGCGTGTCATCAACGCGACGGGCGTGATCCTGCACACCAATCTCGGGCGCGCTCCTCTCTCCCCTGCCGCGCGCCGCGCCGTCGCCGAAGAAGCGGCTGGCTACTGCACGCTCGAATACGATCTGGCGACGGGCACGCGCGGCGCACGCGGCGCACGCGTGGAAGAATTGCTCTCGGAGTTGACGGGAGCGGAAGCCGCGCTCGTCGTCAACAACTGCGCCGCCGCCGCACTGCTCATCCTCTCGACGCTCGCGCGCGAAGGCGAGACGATCATCTCGCGCGGCGAACTCGTAGAGATCGGCGGCGACTTCCGCGTCCCCGATGTGATGGCGCAATCCGGCACGCGCATGGTCGAAGTCGGCACGACCAATCGCACGAAACTCGACGACTACGTGGCAGCGATAAACTTGGAGACGAAGCTGATCCTCCGCGTCCACCCGTCCAATTATCGCATCGTCGGATTCACCGCCGCGCCCGCGCTCTCGGAACTCACCGCGCTCGCGCGCGACAACAATCTGCTCGTCTACGAAGACGCAGGCTCCGGCGCGCTCCACGATCTCGGCGCGTACAATCTCAAGGACGAACCCGTCATACGCGAATCCGTCAAAGAGGGCGCGGACATCGTTTCGTTCAGCGGCGACAAACTGCTCGGCGCGTCGCAAGCCGGTCTCATCGTCGGACGCCGCGACCTCATCGAACGCTGCCGCAAACATTCGCTCTACCGCGCGCTGCGCGCAGACAAACTCACGCTCGCCGCGCTCGCCGCCACGCTCGAATCGCACGCACGCGGCGCAGCTTTCACGGAAGTTCCCGCCCTGCGAATGCTCGCCTCCACACACGCAGAACTCGAACAACGCGCACGCGCTTTCCTGCGTCGCGTGCGCCGGACGCGCCTCGCGGCGGACTCGCTCCGGTTCGAGATCATCAACGGAGAATCGGCCATCGGCGGCGGCTCCGCCCCCACCACACACCCGCCGACCGCCCTCATCGCCATCACGCACCCGCACCTCTCCGCCGCCGCGCTCGAAGCCAGATTGCGACAAGCGCGCCCCCTCCCCGTCGTCGCGCGCATTCTCGACGAACGCGTCGTGCTCGATTTACGCACGGTCGCCCCCGAAGAAGAGTCTGAACTACTCGACGCGCTCAGCGCGCTCTAAACAACCAACCGACGAAAGCGGCGCGCTCTCGGCGTGCAAAAAACTGCTTGCCTCAAACCGCCCCGCCAAGTCATACTGAATGAAGGCCAGCGCGCACGCGCGCGCCGGTCATTATTTTGAACGCCCGCCTCTGACTCCTCAGAAATCAAGTTTTGAAAAGTCCTAATAACTATATTCTCAAGCTGCTCTATGTTTTCGTCGCGCTGTTTCTGCTCGCGGCCTTAACGCTGCAAGTCTTATCGAGCGCGGGCAGGCTGCCGACGCTGCCGCCCGGCGTCCCGATGATCGTCTCAATCGCGTCGCTGATGCTCGCGCTCGGCGTCCTGCTGAGTCGTCTCTGGATCATTGACCGCCTGCTCACCCGCCGACACCCGCAACGAACGACGCAACTTTTCCCAGACCATCCCCTGCGCGAAGTCTTGCACATGCAGGAGGTGGAGCAGGAACGCAGCCAGCGCATCTCACGCATGTCGCACGAACTACGCACGCCCATCACAAGCATCAACGGCTTCGCGGAACTCCTGATGGGCGACGACAGCGTCTCCGGCGAAGCGCGCGAGTTCGCCGGCATCATCCACACCGAAGCCCAACGCCTCTCCCAGATGATCAACACCGTCCTCACCGAAGTCCAACTCGCACAAGACACCGTAGGAAGTGACAAGTGACGAGTGACAGGTGACAAGTTAGAAAAGACGTAAAAAGTGAATCGTAAATTGTGAATCGTGGACAGAGAGGAAGCACTCTTCTCCGTCCACGATTCACAATTTACGATTCTTCCCTATTTACGATTCACGCTTCACGATTTACTTGCCTTCTCTCGTCACTTGTCACTCGTCACTGTTTATTAATCGTTCCACGGCAGGTGGGGGCTTTGCAGTAGCAACGTTTGTCGTTGGAATGGAGGGTGGTGACGTAGTCGAGCGTGATCTCTTCGCCGGGATGGATGTCGCGCAGGGCGATGAAGAGGATGTGGCCGTGCGTGATGCGCATGTAGGAGTTGGGCGCGCAGGAATGGTTGATGTAGTGCGTGCCGTTGCCGCCCCGGCTGCCGTCCAGACTCCAGTAGGAATTGATGGCGCAGATGCGAAGTTTGCGCCGGTTGCGTGCGCGCCGCGCCACTTCACGCCGCGAAATCCGCTCGCCCGCATACTCCGCGATCTTAAAACCCTTGCGAAAGTGAATCGTCGCGAAGCACCCGCGCCCGTCAATCGGCGACGGCCTGACGGCGAGGCCATTAGCAAGTTGCATAAAGAAGCATTCAGCCGTCAGCTATCAGCCAAACTTTGAGCGACTACTCTGCTTGAAAGCTGACTGCTGATGGATGATGACTATTTGAGATGAAAACTGCGCGCGATCCCGTCCGTTTGGTTGCGGAGGAGCGGGAGTTTGGCGCGCGTGCCGGTGAAGTGCAGGACGTAGATGGTGCGGTTGTCGGCTTGCAGGTAATAGACGCGCCCGATCATCGCTTTGCCGCTGCCCGTGTATTCGTAAGAAGAGGTGACGCCGTTGATGCGCCCGACGAACTTCTCTTCCTTGCTCTCGACGTAGCCGGGCTGGAAACGAAACTTCAGATCGTGATCGCGGCGCGCGAGGTCTGAGGCGGTCGTCCCTGCGTCAACCACTTCTTTGCGGATGCGTAAAAGTCCGTCGCTGCGGTCGCCGTAGATGAACTCCGTGTGATTGTGCACGCTGTCGGGGCGCGTCAGCGCGCGCCACTTCGCGTTCGGCAGTTCGAGCGCGTATTCGAGCCGCTCATTAGTGTACTTCTGCGCTCCCTCATCCTGCGCCGCGGCGGGCAACGCCGCGAGCATGAGCGCGCAGGCAGCGAAAATAATCAAGCGTCGCATATTTTAAAACTCTACTCCTCGTGTGATTTCGTCGCGGGTGTTCTTACCTTTGTGCGGTCTGTTCCGGTTAAGCGTGTCTAATCGCTATCGTCAGATGCGGCGCGTCTTGCGTCGTGTTGCCCCGCGCCTGCGTGTGCTTCAAGCGGCGGACGCGGCGGCGAGCGCGGCGCGCTGCGCGACGAAAATCTCTTCCAGACCGCCGCTGGCTAAGGCCAGCAACGCGTCCATCTCGGCGCGCGAAAACGGTTCGCCCTCGGCTGTGCCCTGCACTTCGATGAAACGCCCGTCGCCCGTGCAGACGACGTTCATGTCAACGGCGGCGCGCGAGTCTTCGTCGTATTTGAGATCGAGCAGAGGCGTCCCGTCAACGATGCCGACGCTCACGGCGGCCACCTCGCCCTTGAACGGCGAGCGCGAAATTTTACCCGCGCGCTGCAACTTCTGACAGGCCAGCGCGCACGCCACATACGCGCCCGTGATCGAAGCGGTGCGCGTGCCGCCGTCGGCTTGCAGCACGTCGCAGTCAACCATGAGCGTGCGTTCGCCGAGCAAAGAGAGGTTGACGACGGCGCGCAAGCTTCGCCCGATGAGCCTCTGGATTTCGTGCGTGCGCCCGGAAGGGCCGCCGCGTCCCGTCTCGCGTTGCGTGCGCTGTGTGGTGGCGCGCGGGAGCATCGCATACTCCGCAGTCAACCAGCCCTGCCCGCTGTTGCGTCGAAAGCGCGGCACGTTCTCTTCGAGCGTGGCGGTGCAGATGATGCGCGTCGCGCCCATCTCGATGAGCGCGGAGCCTTCCGCGTAAGGCATGAAGTTCGGCGTGATGCGCAGCGCGCGCAGGGCTGCGGCGTCGCGTCCATCCGTGCGCGTGTAACTTGTTTTAAGCGGGGTGAAGCTCATCCTGTCCCCAAACCTCCACGGCCTCAAGGCGCGTCGGCGCGCTGCCCAAAAATCTCTCGGCGACGCGCGCGAAACGTTCCTCCGCGTCCGTCACATAAAAGTGGTCGAGATCATCGCACAAACGACGTTCCGGCGCACGCCCTTCGAGCAACCGCCCCGTCGCCGTGGCAAAACTGCGACGCCGCAACTTTTTGCGCTCAAGCATGTCTGCCACGCTCTTCGCCGTCGCCTCGCCCGAATCAATCAGGCCGACGTTCTTGCCCACAGTCTCCTGAATCACGCGTCGCAAAATCGGATAATGCGTGCAGCCCAGGACGAGCGCATCCACGCGCCCGCCGCCCAACTCCGTCAGATACTCGGCGGCAACTTGCCGCGCCACGTCCGATTCCGCCCAACCCTCTTCCGCCAGCGCGACGAACAGAGGACACGCGCGCTCGACGACTTCGACCGCGGGCGCAAGCTCTTTCAACGCGCGACTGTACGCGCCGCTTCTGATGGTCGCCTCCGTCGCGATCACGCCAATGCGTCCGCCCTTCGAGGCTTTGACCGCCGCCGCCGCCCCCGGCTCGATCACGCCCACGACCGGCACGCCCACGCTCGCGCGAATCGCGGGCAACGCCAGCGCAGACGCCGTGTTGCACGCCACGACCAGCAACTTGATCCCGCGCGCTTCGAGAAA
>DASYMM010000112.1:0-9079 GCA_036009085.1 Pyrinomonadaceae bacterium
CCTCGCGAGTACTTTTGTGTCTTTTGTGCCTGATGTGCGGGTTGCTGTCGGGAGGCGCGGTCTTCACTGTCAAAGGACAGGAGCGTCCGCAACTCTCCGTGCAGTCGGGGCACCCGGATTGGGTCGTGGCGGTGGCGTTCAGCCCTGACGGGCAGACGCTCGCGAGCGGCGGCAGCGTCTCCGACGGCACGATCCGCCTGTGGGACGTTCCGACCGGAATTCAACTGCGCGTCATGCGCGGGCACGACAGCATCATCTCCAAGATCGTGTTTAGCGACGACGGCGCGTTGCTCGCCAGCAGTTCCGGCGACAAGATCATCCTGTGGGACGTGGCGACGGGCGCGATCCTGCGCACCATCAACACAGCGCAGCCCGACATCAACCAACTCGCCTTTAACAAGGACGACAAAAATCTGGTGAGCGGCAGCGGCTACGGCGGCGACGACGAACAGACCATCAAGATTTGGGACGTGGCGACCGGCGCGGAGTTGGCCGCCGCGAGCAGGAAGAATCTCTTCAGCCCCATCGAGGACAGTTTCAGCCCCGACGGCAAAACGCTCCTCGTCCACGACGCCGACCCTGCGAATCCCGATGTCATCAAGTTGCTGGACGTGGAGACGCGCAAGGAGCGGCTTGTCCTCGAAGGGCACGATGGAGAAGTGTTGTGCGCCGCCTGGAGCCGCGACGGGCGTTTGATCGCGAGCGGCGGGCAGGACAACGCGGTCAGATTGTGGGACGCGGCGACGGGCAAGCAATCGCGCACGCTCCGCGTGACTTCATCCGTCGTCAACTCACTCGCCATCAGTCCCGACGGCAAGCGTCTGGCGAGCGGCAACGGCGACGGCGCAGGCGTGATCAAGTTGTGGGAGTTAACGTCTGGCAAGGGCTTGAGCACGATTGACGGCGAATCGCCGAAGGTGAAAACGGTCGTCTTCGACGAGAGCGGAAAAGTTTTGGCCGGACTCGGCGGCGGCGACGCGCCGCTGCGCCGCTGGGAAGCCGCGACGGGAGAGCGGGACAGCACGGTTTGGACGCAGGACGGGATGGAACTGCGAACCTGCGGCAGCGGTCAATTCGTCTTCGGCCTGCGGCGTGTGGGCGAGCAGATGGCGATAAGTTTACTCGACCACGACACGGGCAACGTGGTGCGGAAGTTTCAAGGCTTCGCTTCGGCCGCGCTGTCGGTCGAGTGCAGCCCCGACGGCAAAACTCTGGCGGTCGGCGGCATGAACACGGTCACGCTCTGGGACATCGCGACGGGCAAACAAGCGCGCACGCTCCCCGGTCATCCTTTCAGCGTGCTCGCGCTCGCCTACAGCCCCGACGGCAAACTGCTGGCGAGCGGCAGCGGCGTCTACGGGAGATCGGGTCAGGTCAAACTCTGGGACGCGGCCACCGGACAGTTGTTGCACGAAGCCAACCTGCCAACGTCCGGCCTCGTCTTCTCGCTCAAGTTCAGCCCCGACGGCAAAACGATTGCCGCCGGAAGCGGCAGGCAGGGACACGTGGGCGCGGTCACGTTGTTCGACGCGGCGACGCTCGCGGAGCGTCGCACGCTCTCAGGCCATACGGATTTTGTGAGCACGGTCGCCTACAGTCTCGACGGGAAATTGATCATCAGCGGGAGTTGGGATAGGACGCTCAAGCTGTGGGACGCTCAGACGGGCGCGGAGCTTGCGACGCTCATCGCTTCGGGCGAGCGCGACTGGCTCGTCGTGACGCCCGACGGGTTGTTCGACGGCTCCCCTGCGGCGTGGGGGCAGATCGTCTGGCGTTTCTCCGCTCAACTGCGCGATGTCGCGCCCGTCGAACTCTTCTTCAACGAGTTCTACTACCCGAACCTGCTCGCCGACCTCTTCGCCGGACAAAGACCGCGCGCCGCCAAGGATTTCACGCAAAAGGATCGCCGCCAACCGCAGTTGAAATTGACTCTGGAAGAGACAGCCGCGAACGCCGCCTCCGCTGCTCCTCCTACGTCTACGACCGTCGCCGCTGCGCCTTCTACGCCTGCGAACGCCGCCGCTCCTGCGACGACTGCGCCCGTCTCCACGCGGACAGTGCGTGTGAAGATCGCCGTGTCGAAGTCGCCCGCGGGGGCGCAGGACGTGCGCCTGTTTCGCAACGGCTCGCTCGTGCGCGTCTGGCACGGCGACGTGTTGAAGGGACAGGAAGCCGCGACGCTCGACGCGACGCTGCCGCTCGTCGCGGGCGAGAACCGCCTGACGGCCTACGCCTTCAACCGCGACAACATCAAGAGCACGGACGCTGTGCTCGACATCAAAGGCGACGAGCGTTTGCGGCGCAAGGGCACTTCATACATCGTCGCGGTCGGCGTCAACGAGTACGCGGCGAACCCGTTTTTCAGAAATCTGAAGTATGCCGTGGCGGACGCGGATAGTTTTGCGTCGGAGTTGAAGAAGCAGCAGGAGCGTCTGGGGCTGTATGAGAAAGTCGAGATCATCAAGCTGACGGACGCGTCGGCGACGAAGGCGAACATCCTCGCGGCGTTCGCCGGGCTGGCGGCGAAGGCGCAGCCGGAAGATGCCGTCATCGTCTATTTCGCGGGGCACGGGCTGGCGCAGAACAACCAGTTCTACTTGATTCCGCACGACCTCGGCGGCGCACCTGCGACAACGGCGGCGACGGCGACGACAGGAGAAGCGGCGAGCCGTCAGGCGGTGCTGGATGCGTCGCTCGCGGCGCGCGGCGTGTCGGACAGGGAGTTGGAGCGTGCGTTCGAGGGCGTGGACTCCGGCCAGATCATGATGATCATAGACGCTTGCAATTCCGGCCAGGCGCTCGGCGGCGAGCGCGACGGGCGCGGCCCGATGAACTCGAAGGGCTTGGCGCAACTCGCCTACGACAAGGGCATGTATATCCTCACCGCCGCGCAGAGTTTTCAGGCGGCGCAGGAGGTGAACATGGTCGGCCACGGGCTGTTGACCTTCGTGCTACTGGACGAGGGCTTGCGGCAATCAGCCGCCGACGACGAACCGCAGGACGGCACGGTGCTCGTGCGCGAGTGGCTCGATTACGCGACGCGCCGCGTGCCGCTCATGCAGTTGGACAAGATGAAGGAGGCGGGCGAGCGCGGCGGTGATCTGTCGTTCGCGGAAGGCGAGCGCGGACTCAACCTTGAGCGGCGCAGCGGCCAACGCCCGCGCGTCTTCTACCGCCGCGAACTCGAAGCGCAGCCGCTCGTCATCGCCCTGCCCGCAACGGCAAAGCCTTGAGTTGTTCATCCGTCTCCCAAACTCGTGCGCGGCAGATGTCGCGCGGGTAAGTTAGACGAACGCGCGCTCTCACAGCTTGTCGAGTTCCGCGTAGCCGGGGTTGACTTTGCCGAAGTCGTCGTCGCTTCGAGCGCGTGCGACGGATGGCAGTTCGCGCCCGTTGAAGTAATGGTAGAGGCCGGGCAGATTTTCGAGCGGCAGGGAGAAGCCTTCGCCGCCGTGATTGAACAGGAGCGTCTCGGCTCCGCGCGAGCGCAGCCCGAGCAACATCTCGGACGCGTTCTCGACCGTGAGCAGCATGGCCGAATAATCGTCGTCGGAGTTGTAACCTTGAAGTTGCGAGAAACGCTGCAACGCGGGATGGTCTGTAAACGCCATCACCGACGAGCGGCCATCAATCACGCAGGAAATAGGAATCATGTTATCGCCGCGCAAGAGAAAGAGCCACGAAGGCAGGCGATAGACCGCGCCCCACAGCGCATCCAACGCCGTGCGCGCCCCGCCGCTCTCGCGTGCCGCGCGCGCCAGAGCGTCATACGCCGCCATGTTATCCGCGCTCGCCGTCTGCTCGGACGCTTTGAGCGGCGTCCCGTCCTCGCCGCAAAAACGCGCTTCGTCCGCGTACTCTCTCCCGCACACACCGCACCGTTTCATAAGTAGCTCGTCCTTCGTCACCGTCGAATAAAATTGCCTGACGCGCAGCATACTTCATCGCGCCGCAATTTTCAGCGCGACGCATCCCGCGTGTAGAAAGCGACGACGTTTTGTGCGGCGGCTAAGACTCGCGCGCGGAGCGCAAGCGGTTCCAACACTTCCAACTGCGTGCCGAAGCCGAGCGCGTACTCGCAAGCCATCTCTTCCACGTCGAACCTTAGCGCGACTTCGACCCAGCCCGCCGCGTCCGGCTCGCCCACGCGCTCGATGCGCGCGAACCTCCCCGCGTAAGGCATCCGCGCGACGATCTCCCGGCGCACTCGCACGCGCGCACGATACTCCGGCAGATGCGCGCGAAACTGCGCCGAAGAGTTTTCCCAAAACGCGGCAAGGTCGAAATCAGCGGGGCGCACGCTCTGTTCGTCCAAAATCTCCACGCCCTGCACGCGCGAGACTCGATAGCTGCGCACCTCTGCGCCGCCGTCCGTCCCCGCCACGAAATACCAGACGCTTCCCTTCGCCACCAGCCCGAGCGGGTCAACCGTGCGCTCCAACGCCGCGTCGCACTCGCCCCGCCCGTAAACCATCCGCACGCGCCGCTCCTGCCAGACGGCTTCCTGCAAAGCATGCAGCAGCGGCACGGCTTCCTCCGCGCGATTCCAGCCCGTCACGTCCACGTAGATGCGTTGGCGCGCGTGCTCCGCCCCGCGCCGGTAGACGGAAGGCAGCGCGGCCAGCAACTTCAAAAACGCCCCCTCGGCGGCCTTCTCCAAATTCAAATCGGCCAGCAAACGCGAAGGCTTGCTGACAAAGAGCGACTGAATCTCCGCCTCGTTCAGCCCCGTCAGATTCGTGCGATACTCGCCCATCAGCGACCAGCCGCCGCCCGTCCCGCGCTCCGCGACGACCGGAACGCCTGCGCCGCTCAGAGCCTCCATGTCGCGGTGAATCGTGCGCGCCGAAACTTCCAGACGCCCCGCCAGATCGCGCGAAGTCAACTGCCTGTGCGACTGCAACAACAGCACGATGGAAAACAGCCTGTCCGCGCGCATTTTTCCGTCTCCTCGCTTCTCCCGCAAAATTTTCCAGACCGCGCGCGATTTTATCTCACAAATATGACAGGAGGTGTCATCAATCCGCGCGTATCCTAAATTTATTGAATGGGGCGCAAGCCGTTCTGAGGGATGCAAGCTGTTTCAAGGCGGAGACTTAAGCTGCGTTTGCAGCCGACGGGCGAAGGAGGCCGGGAAGATGAAACTCAACGAAGCGAAGAAAAAACCTCTGGAAGGCAAGGTGGCGATTGTCTCGGGGGCGACGCGGGGCGCGGGGCGCGGCATCGCCTGCATGTTGGGCGAGGCGGGGGCGATTGTCTATTGCACGGGGCGGAGCGTCAGCGGCGAGCCGCCCGCGCAGGGCGTCCACGCAGGGCGCACGGAGACCATTGAGGAGACGGCGGAGATGGTCACAAACCACGGCGGCACAGGCATTTACGCGCGCGTTGACCACACGGACGAAGCGCAGGTCGTGGCGCTCATCGAGCGCGTGCGGGTTGAGCAGCGCGGGCGGCTAGACATACTCGTCAACGTGCTCGGCGGCGACACGCAGGCCGAGTGGAAGCCTTTCTGGAAGCAGTCGCTCGATAAAGGCTTGCGCTGGCTGAGCACGGAAACTTTCTCGCACATCATCACGAGCCGCCACGCCGCCGCGCTGATGGTCGAGCGCAAGCAGAAGGGCGCGCTCGTCGTCGGCATCACGGACGGCGACGGCGTCGGCTATCGCGGCAGTTTCTTTTTTGATCTCGTCAAGGTCAACACGATCCGTCTGGCCTACGCGATGGCCGAGGAACTCGCCTCGAAGGGCATCGCGTCGGTCGCCATCTCGCCCGGCTTCATGCGTACGGAATGGATGCTCGACCACTTCGGCGCGACCGAGGAGAACTGGCGCGAGGTGGCCTTGACGAACCCGGAGGCGAAAAGTTACGGCTTCATCGCCTCGGAGACGCCGTGCTTCGTCGGGCGCGCGGTCGCCGCGCTCGCCGCCGACCCGCGCGTGTTGGAAAAATCCGGCGGCGTCTACGGTTCGTGGACTCTGTCGGAGGAATACGGCTTCACGGACGTTGACGGCAACCGCCCGCACATGGGGCGATATTTCGAGGAGCACTTCAAGGAGATGTTCAACGCGCCGACCAAGACCGGCTTCCGCTGGAAACTCGAACGCGACACGCCCCCGGCGCAAGCCAACCGCCGCGCCCGCGCAAAATAAGTTTCAAGTTTCAGGTTTCAAGTTTCAAGTCAAACAACCTGTCTTCGACTTGAAACTTGAAACCTGAAACTTGGAACCTAAGACGCGACGCGTTGATCTATGTCGGGGAAGACGGGGACGAGGACGTTCGACGTTGCCTCGCTTCTGCTCTGCGTGTTGGAAGCGTGCTTCAACTTGAACCAGTCGAGCACGAAGTTGCTCGCGCTCAGGCCGAGCGCGGCGTCGAGCGTGAAGAGGTGTTGAGATAGCTGGCGATGAACCGCGCGCTCGAAAGAGCGTTCGATCTCAGGGCGCGCGCCGTCCAAGCCTTCGATGAGCGTCGTGTCTAAATCCTGACCATTGCGCGCGCGTCGCCAAGCGAACTCGTAGAGCCGCAGACGCCCTTCGTCCTCGACCTTCCCGGTGAGGACGACGACGAGGTGCGTCGCCTCCGTCTCGGCAACCGTCTCGACGATGCGGCGCGAGAAGGCCGGCGTCAGGTCTCCGTCTCTCGTGACGAAGAGGTAAGAGTTGCCGCACACGTCTGCGGCCAGGTACGACTCGCCGTGCGTGGAAGCGGGGCCGGTGGCGATCTCGCTTTCGGGAACGCCGAGCGAGCGTATGATCTTATAGACGCGATTGTTCAACCAGCCGCCGTCTTCGAGGAGCGACACGGCGAGCCACGTCGGGTTGATCGTCTCTTCGACCACTTCGTCGGCGACGGGCGCGGCGCACAAACTACACTTCGCCTTGCTGATCGTGATCGCCGCGAGCGAATCGGGCGTCGGCAAGTCGAAGAGCGCGTGGCCTGACTTACGGCAACTGACTCTGATCTCGCGTTCCAGAAGTCCCGCGTCCAACATGCGCTCGACGGAGACGCCGCCGCGCAGCGTGTTTGCCTCCGCGAACAGGCGACGCGGCGAATAACCCTCGCGGCGCATCTCCTGCACGCGCCGCAAAAATTGCCGCACCGTGCCTTCCTCCAACAACTCGGAGGCGCGCATCAACTCGCGCGCGCCGCCCTTTAATTTCGAGGCCACGGCGAAGTCCGTCGGCTGGATGGCGATGAAGCGCGCCAGCCCTTGCGGCGCACGCGTCGAGCGCGTCTTCCAACAAGGCAATTCGGACAACTCTTCCAACGCCGCGCTCTCGCCTTCGCTGCCCTGCCCCTTCGTGCGGCCTGTTTTGCTCCGCGTCTTGATCAACGCCTCGCGCACGTCGCGGCAGAAGCGGTCGAGTTTGGTGAGCGGCTCGGCGGTGTCAACGCTATAGACGATGCCCGTCGTCAAGCCCTCCGACGACCCGGACGCGCCCGAAAGGGTGAGCGGCGCGCTCGTGCCGGAAAAGGTTAACGCGCTCGTGCCGGAAAAGGTTAAATAGAGCACGGCGTCGCCCGCGCAGAATATCTCGCCCGGCGTGTACGGCGTGGCGGGGTTGCCGCCCGTCTCCGCCCGGCTCAATCGTGCGCGCTCTGCCGCGCACTCGCGCTCGAACTCGGCGAACGCCGCTTCGACCAGCGCGGCGTCTGCGCGCACGGGAACGAGCAAGTCGAAACGACGGCGACGCGACGCGCGTATGAGCGGCGCGAGTCCGCGTTCCCTGAGCGCATCGAGCAGGCGGAGACGTTCGCCCTCGTCGAGCGAGAGCGCGAGTGTGTTGCTTTGAATGAACAGCATCTTTTGAATCCGTCCGTGCTTGAGCCGTGCCCGTGTTGCGCGTCGCGTGCAAGTGGTCAGGCGAAGCACGCGAAGTTTTTACTTTATGGTTTGACGCTGATGCGGAGCGTGTCGCCGCCGCTGAAATTTTCGGGATAGCGACGCTGCCGCGCCATCCTGAGCGCGAGAGCTTCATACGCGCCCGCGCCGGGTCGCGGGTTCAGCACGCGCGCGTCCGTCACCTGCCCGTTTCGCACTTCCATCAACACACGCACGACGTATGAACCGCCGCGCGCGGCTGGCGTCGTTGCTCCGGCGGCAGCGGCGACGTTCCGGCGCGCGTCTCTCGTCGCCGTTTGAGTTTGACGGGACGAAGCGGTTTGCGACGCCGTCGTCGCAGCCGCAGCGGGCGCGGCGTTCTTCGTCGCGTTGGCAGCCTCCGTTGATGGCGTCGCGCCCGCCGCGCGCTCGCCCGTCGTCGTAGTGGACGCAACGCCTTCTTTGATAGTTGAGGCAGCGTCTGTCGCCGCGCCCGCAGGGGTTGCGCCGCTGCCGGGCTTTGCGTTCGCGCGCGACGCGTCGGCTGCCACGGGGGCGAGCGGCCGCTGAAGATTCAACAAAGCTTGCAGGGCGGTGACGACCGTGAGGCCGACGAGAAAGCTGATCACGATGGCGTAGATCAGACGCTCGCGTGAGAAGCGGCGCGAGGTGGCGTGGATGGCCGCTTCCACCGCCGTCAGACGCTCTTCGAGCGGCGCGATGAGTTCGGTGTGGACGGGCGTGAGTTGGAGCGACGCAGGCTGAGTCGAATTGGCAATCGCCGTGGGTGCGGGAAACGCGCTGCCCGCGAGTTTGATCTCAGCCAGATTTTGGCGGCGCGGCGTTTCGACCAGATCGGAGATAAACTTCTGTTGCTGCCGGTCAATGCTACGCTCCGGCGGCCGGACGAGCGGGTTGAAGTTGAAAGACGCGCCTTCCAGCGCGAGCGCGGCGTAGAGGGCTTCGAGTCCGCGCAGGGAACCGAGTTGGGCGTCAACGAGTTGGCCGTCCTCGAAGAAGAACGCGCCGGGGGCGTCCTTGTATTCGACCTGTAGCCGACCGGACTTTCGCTGCACGCGAAGTTGCCTGATGAGATCGGGCAAGGGCTGTTCGTCCAGATGCCCGGTTAAAACTACGAACTGCGTGCGCTCTATATTTTCCAATTCGCCAATTCCCCGCACCCGAAAGTTTCGCCGCCGGCAACGGCTGCCCGCGCGTTCTTACGGCAAGTAATCGAATGTGTAATTAATCAAACCG
>DASYMM010000113.1:0-7229 GCA_036009085.1 Pyrinomonadaceae bacterium
CGCCTCACGGATTCGCTAAACGATCAGGAGATCAGTTCAAACCTCGTCACCGTCGGCGCGCAGTATCGCCCGACCGACAAGCTCGAACTCTCCGTCAAGCGCGAGCAAAATCTGGGCGAGGCCGACCCGACCTTCCCCAGCCAGACGACCATCGCCGCGCGCTACAAGTGGAACCAGTGGGCGAACATCTTCTTCACGCAGCGGCTCGCCTCCGCGCCCATCATCCCCATCAGCGACACTTCCGCAACCGGCTTCGCCTCCACCGGCTCACGACGCGAAACCGCCATCGGCATCGAGACGAAACTCGGACGCTACACGAACGTCGTCAGTCGCTATCAACTTGAGAACGGCATCAGCGGCACGGACAGTTTCGCCGTCCTCGGCTTGCAGAATCGCCTGCCCGTCACGAAACAGTTGTCGCTCGACCTAGGCTTCGAGCACGGCTTCCATCTGGCTGGCGCGGGCGAGAGTTTTACGGGCGGCTCGTTCGGCTTCTCCTACCTGCCCTCGAAAGACATGCGCACGGCGGCGCGTTATGAACTACGCAACCAGACGGGCAGCCTCGCGCAACTCCTGACCGTCGGCGCAGCCGGACGGCTCGGCGACGGCGTCACCACGCTCGCGCGCTTCCAATGGTCGCGCGCCAATTTTCAGGGACGCGAGAACGCCACGCTGCAAGGCACCGCCGCGCTCGCCCTGCGCCCGCTCAAGTCAGACCGCGCCGCGCTCCTCCTCAGTTACACGCACCGCTCGCTCACGCAGGGCGGACTCGCCGGACAGGCCGGCACGACCGACCGCTCCGACACGCTTTCGACCGACGGACTCTGGCAGCCTCTAAAGGACACCGAACTCTACGGACGCTTCGCACTCAAGTTCGGCGCGAACAGTCGTCAGGGTTTGATGAACGCCTCTTCGCTTACTTATCTCGCGCAACTCCGCGCGCAAAAGCGTCTGCGCCGCGCCTTCGACGTGGCGGGCGAAGTGCGTATGCTGGCGCAGCCCTCCACGCACACGACGCGCACCTCTGCCGGCGCGGAACTCGGCTACTGGGTCTTCGCGGACATGCGCATCGGCATCGGCTACAACTTCACTTCGGCCACCGAACCCGGCGGCCTCGTCCTCACGCAGCCGCGCGGCTTCTACTTCACCATCTCCACCAAGCTCTCCAATCTCTTCGACCTCTTCGGCACCGCTGCGGACGGCCTCGCGGGCAGTTCGTCCTACTCGTCTCCGTCAACTGCGCCGCAAGAGACAAGCGCGGCGACGAATGCTGACGGCCAATCAGCCGAAGCGAAACCGGCCAACGCCGCACAGCCGAAGAAGGAGAACGAATGAGACGCGCCCTCTTACGTGCGTCGCATTCGTCCGGTCGCGTGCTCACGCGCGCGGCGACAGCGACGCGCACGCTTGCGTTGTCGGCGCGCACGCGCGCGTGGCAATTCGTCGTCGCCCTGTTTGCGCTCGCGGCGTTTGCGAGCACGGCGAGCGCGCAGGTCAACATCTACCAGTTGCGCGGTCTGAGCGATTACGGCATTTACGTCTATAACGTTCCGGCGAACACCAACACGCAGGTTTACGACACCTACCCCGTCCCCGCTCCCGGCTCGACCAACTCCGCGACGCTCGCCCAACGCCCGAGCGACGGGATGCTCTTCTACGCAACTTACGTCCAGAACGTTAACAACCAGCAGGTCTATCGCTTCAACCCCGCGACGCCGAACATCGCCCCCGTTCCGCTCACGGGCACGATGGGCGCGAGCGTGCCGTCCTCGCTCCGCATGTCGTTTTCCCCTTCCGGTACGCTCTACTATCTGCCCGACACGCGCATCCTCTACACCATCAACCAGACCACGGGCGTCGCCACCTCGACCGGCATCACGGTCGGCGCAGCCATTTCGAGCGGCGGCGACATGGCGTTCAATTCGGCTGGCACGCTCTACGTCATCACCAGTGCGAAAACGCTCTACACCGTTTCGCTCGTTGACGGCACGGCCACGCAGGTCGGCGACGAGGCGGTCAACTTCACAGACCTCTCCGCCGCCAATCAGCCCGACGCCACGCTCGGCCTCGCTTTCGACTCCACGGGCAGGCTGCTCACGCAAACCCGCAACCCGAATCGCATTTACGTGATCCCGCTCCCCGTCGGCGCGACCGCGACCCCGCAGGCGAACTTCGTCCGCAACGGCGACGGCGACATCACCTCGACGGGCGACATGGCGAGCGCAAACGTGCCCGCGCCCAATCTCTCCATCACGAAGACCGACAACGTCACGACCGTCTATCGCGGCGGCCCCGTCACCTACACCATCGTCGTCACCAACAGCAGCGCGTACCCCGTCACCGGCACGGTCACGGACAGCGTGCCCGCGACCGTAACGGGCGTGACGTGGAACTGCGTCGCCTCCGCCGGGTCAACCTGCAACACAGCCTCCGGCTCCGGCAACAACATCAGCACCACGGCCACGCTCGCCGTCAACGGCACGGCGACCTACACCGTGAGCGGCACCATCTCCGCCACCGCCACGGGCACGATCTCGAATCAGGCCACCGTCCAACCGCCCTCCTGGCTCGTTGATTCCAACGCCACCAACAACACCGCCACGGACACCTCCAACGTCAACCTCAACGCCAACCTCGGCATCACGAAGACCGACAACGCCACGAACGTTACGCCCGGCGCAACCGTCACCTACTCCGTCGTCGTCAGCAACGCGGGGCCGGACACGGCGACGGGCGCGCTCGTCACAGACACAGTGCCCGCCGCGCTCACCGGCGTCTCCTGGACGTGCGGCGCGCTTGTGAATGGGGCGACGTGCGGCGCGGCTTCCGGCAGCGGCAACACGATCAACACCACGGCGACTCTGCCGGACGACAGTTCCGTCACCTACACCATCACGGGCACGCTCTCCAACACCGCCACCGGCACGCTCACCAACTCCGCGCGCGTGCTCACGCCCGCCACGGGCGTAACCGACCCGAACGACCCGACGCGCACCGGCGCGAACAACAACACCGCGACCGACAACACCACGATCAACACCGTCCCCAATCTCGCCATCACCAAAACGCACAGCGGCAATTTCACCGTCGGCACGAACGGCACATACACGCTCACCGCCAGCAACTCCGGCAACGGGCCGACGAGCGGCACGATCACCGTCGTTGATAATTTACCGGCGGGTCTGACCGTCGCCGCCATCCCGGTCATCCCGAACTGGAATTGCGGCACCACCGTCGTCGGCAGCAGCACCCTGACCTGCACGAGCACCACCGTCATCCTCGCCGGAACGAACCACTCGAACGCGATCACGCTCGACGTGGTTGTCGGCGCAGCCGCGTTTGCCGCCTCGCCCGTTACGAACGTGGCAAACATCTCCGGCGGCGGCGAACCCGCTTTCAACAACGGCAACAACTCCGCGAGCGACCCCACGACGATCAACGGCGCGCCCGACCTCTCTATCACCAAGACCCACACAGGCAACTTCACGCGCGGCTCGACGACCGACTCTTACACCATCACCGTCACCAACTCCGGCACGGCGGCGACTACGGGCGCGACCGTCACCGTCACAGACACACTGCCCGCCGGACTCACGCCCACCGCGCCCACCGGACTCGTCAACGGCTGGACGTGCAACATCAACTTGCAGGTCGTCACCTGCACGCGCGCAAACGCGCTCGCCGTCGGCCAGAGTTATCCCGTCATCAACGTCACCGTCACCGTCTCGCAGACGGCGGCCAACAGCGTGACGAACTCGGTCACAGTTTCCGGCGGCGGCGAACCGGCCTCCCTCAACGGCAACAACACCGCCACAGACCCGACGACGATCATCTCGCGCGCCGACCTCAGCCTGACCAAAACGGCTAACAACTCCGCGCCGCTCATCAATCAACTCGTCACCTTCACACTGACCGTCACGAACGCCGGGCCGACGAACACCACCGGCGTCACCGTCCGCGATCTACTCCCGGCAGGACTCAGTTTCGTCTCCGCTACGCCCGCCGCCGCCTACAACAACACGACCGGCGTGTGGACAATCGGCAATCTCAACTCCGGCTCAAACTCGACGCTTCAGATCGTCGCACGCGTCACAACCTCCGGCGCGATCACGAACACCGCGCAAGTTACCGCCTCCGCCGTGACCGACCCGGATTCGACGCCGAATAACAACGTCGCTGCGGAAGACGATCAGGCGAGCGTGCTGCTCGGCGTTCCCGTCCCGCCCGATGTGCGCCTGCAAAAGCGTTGCACCGCTCCGGTCAACTGCGAGAGCGCGGCGCAACAACCCGGCACTGAGTTGACCTACACGATCACCTTCACCAACACCGCCGGCACTTCGGCGGCGCAAGGCTTAACCATCGTTGACATCATCCCGATCACCGACACCGGCTCCGCGCTCATACGCAACACGGAGTTCAAAGTTGGCTCGATGACTTTCTCGCCCGGCACGAGCGGCCTCAGCATTCTCCCGACCGACTACAGGTACTACAACGACCCGCTCGTCGTGTATCCCCTGCTGCCGCCGTGGACGCCCGCCGCCGCCTACACGCCCACCGGCACGTTCGATTACAACGTGACCTACATCGCCTGGAAACTGACGGGCAGCATGCCGCCGGGCACCTCCGGCAGCGTCACCTTCACCGTGCGCATCCGTTAAAGACTTCCCGCCCTCATCCCTTCTTTCCCCTGCGTCTCTGCGGTGAAGGTTTTTGTCTCTTTCCCAAGAAAACACGCACACGCCCGCGCCGCCGAAACACGGCACGGACACCCGCGACATGGTTGCGACACACTTTCAACTTGACATTAATCTATATCCAGCTAAGATAGCGCGCGTTTGTTAGCCGAAGGGTTCGAGTATAGGGCAGTACCTACAACAGCATTGCCATTCCGTCGAATCTTCTCTCAAGCATCACAACTCGATAACGTTTAGTTTACCGAAGCTCAGGGTTGCGCCGCGCCGCGTGCGGTTCGTCTCCCGCCCGCTTCAAACCCGACCGACTCGGATTCCCGATACGCACGCGCACGCGCACGCGCCGACTTTCCCGAACGCACGCGCACGCACACGCGCCGCCGCGCCCCTTTAACTTCCGACACCCGACACGGCGAGCGTGCGACCTCAAATCACGTTTCTATAGTTGTCGTTCCTTCGTCGCGCACGTGAGAGCCGCGCCCCCTCGTCGCTCTGTGTGCGCCGCCCGGCACGCGCCACACTTAGCCCCATTCCTCTTATCATCCCAAAAGGAGTTTTCGCCCCCATGAGACACAACGCCTCCACACGTCGCCTGCTCGGCATCTTTCTGGCAGCTCTCATCGTCTTCCCGAATTTGTTGATCGCGCCCACGGCGCGTGCGGCGTCTCCACAGCCGACCCGAATCCTCCTCCATGGGAATCTCCAGAATCAGTCCGGCGACCCTGTGCCGGTGAACGGCAAGATCGCTTTCACCAGCCACCGCGATGGCAACAACGGCGAAATCTACTCGATGAACCCCGACGGCTCAGGCGTCACTCGCCTGACCTTCAACGCGGGCGTGGACTACAACCCGGCCTGGTCGCCCGACGGCGCGCGGATCGCTTTCATCAGTGCCCGCGACGCCGACGGCAGCCAGATTTATCTGATGGACGCAGACGGCGCAAACGTCACGAAGATAACGAACACTTCGGGCGTCTATTACAGACCCACGTGGTCGCCCGACGGTGCGCGGCTCATCTTCACCAGCCGTCAAAACTCCTCTCCGAGCAACCCGCAGAGCATCTACGTCGTTGACCGCGACGGCGGCAACCTGACGCAGATTTCCAACACGGACGACTTCTTCGATCCAGTCTATTCGCCCGACGGCATGAAGATCGCCGCCCGCCTCGAAGTGGGCGTCAACCACGTCCCCGACATCTTCGTGATGAACGCCGACGGCTCGAACCCCGTCAACATCACCAACAGCCCCAACCTCCGCGACCTCGATCCAAGCTGGTCGTATGACGGGCAGAGAATGGTCTTCCGCAGTCAGGAAGAGTTTGGTCGCTACGCGATCTTCACGATGAACCCGGACGGCTCGAACAAGGCGCAGATCACGCAGTTTTCCGAGAACCACAACCACGCGCCCCGCTGGTCGCCCGACGCGCAGAAGATCGTCTTTCAGAGCGAGCGCGACGGCAACGCCGAACTCTACACGATGGACGCAGACGGCTCCGGCCAGACGCGCATCACCAACAACCCCGCAGAGGATTTGGACGCCGCGTGGCAGCAGGAGCCTTCGGCCACGCCCGCGCCGCCCGCGCCCATCCCCACGCCGACGCCCGCCTCCGCAGGTCGCATCGTCTTCGTCGCCCCCGTCGGAACTACCACCGAACTCTTCGCCATCGACGCGGACGGCTCGAACCGCGTGCGCCTGACCAACGATTCCTCGTTTGAAAACTACCCGGCGGTTTCGCCCGACGGCTCAAAGATCGCCTTCTCCGCCAACCGCGCCTACTTCAACATCTGGGTAATGAACGCGGACGGCTCGAACCCCGTCGAGCTAACGCACGACCAATCATCCATCAGCGACCCGGCGTGGTCGCCCGACGGCACCAAGATCGCCTTCCCCGCCGACCGTGGCTCGCCCGGCATCTACGTGATGAACGCCGACGGCTCCGACCAGCACAAGATCGAGAACGGGATGACCGGCGGCGGCAAGCCCTCCTGGTCGCCCGACGGGCAAAAGATCGCCTTCATGAATTATGACGGCGCGACCAACCACATCTACTCGATGAACGTGGACGGCAGCAATCTCGTGAAGCTGACGGACACGCCCGCGCCCGCCTCCAACTCCGAACCCGCCTGGTCGCCCGACGGCTCGAAGATCGCGTTCAGCAGCATTCGCGGCAGTCTGAATTTCAGCGACATCTACGTGATGAACGCCGACGGCTCGAACCAGACGCGCCTCACCACCAGCTTCGCCGCCGCAGACGAAGCGCCCTCATGGTCGCCCGACGGCAAACAGATCACCTACTGGACGCACCGCGACAACGCCTCTCAAGTCTGGCGCATGCACGCGAACGGCAGCTATCAAACCCGTCTCGACTTCGGCAACATGCCCTCTTGGGGGCCTGCGCCGCTGCCCGCGACTCCGACGCCGACAGCAACTCCAACTCCAACTCCGACGCCAAACGCCAACGCGGATTTGCAGGTGACGAGTGAAGCGCAGCCTTCCATCGTCGCGCCGAACGGCAACATCGTCTTCAAGAGCCGCGT
>DASYMM010000114.1:0-4470 GCA_036009085.1 Pyrinomonadaceae bacterium
GTTATGGATTCACGCGCCCGGAGCCGCCCGTCAATAGTCGTCAACGCGTGCGTACTATTCCGGCTGAATCAACTGAATAATTCTCTTTTTCGCCTGCGATTCCCGAACCCGCGACAGCCCAAATCTCTTGAAAGGTGAACGAGCATGACTTCCGCAGAACGTCAACAACTAATCGAGCAATACGAACTCGGATTCGACGAAGTCGAACGCGCCCTCGCCGATTTTCCCCGCGAGCAACTGACCGCCAAGCCCATCCCCGGCAAGTGGAGCGCGTGCGAGATCGTCCAGCATCTCGCCGACAGCGAAATGCGCGCCGCCGTGCGCCTGCGTCAGTTGCTCACCGAAGACCGCCCCGTCATTCAAGCCTACGATCAGGAACTCTACGCCGCGCGCCTCAACTACAACGCCCGCGACATCGCCCCCGCCCTCGAAGCCTTTCGCGGCGCGCGCTCCACGACGGCGCAACTGCTCGCCCACATGACCCAAGAAGACTGGGCGCGCGAAGGCACGCACCCCGAACACCCGCGCTACACCGCCGACAACTGGCTCGAAATCTACGCCGCCCACGCCCACAACCACGCCGCACAAATCCGTCGCCTACGCGAAGCATTGAAAACAGAGGTCAGAGGTTAGAGGTTAGAAGAAAATCGTTTTTGCCGACCTCTGATCTCTAACCTCTGGCCGCTACCCCTTGGTCTTGACAAAGCGACAGAGCGCGAGCACAATCCCGGCTCGCCTCGTGTACGGCTCAACGCGAAACTTCAACCCAACCCGTAAAGTGAGACTCCATGCCCGTCCCTGCCACCGTCAGCGAAACCTCCCTCGAAGGTCTCCAACTGGTACGACGCGGCAAGGTGCGCGACGTTTATGCGGTTGACGCCGGACAGCTTTTAATCGTCGCCACGGATCGCATCTCCGCCTTCGACTGCATCCTGCCCACCCAGATCGCGCGCAAAGGCGAAGTGCTCACCGCGCTCTCACGCTTCTGGTTCGCGCGCCTCGCGCACATCACACGCAATCACCTGTTGACGACCGGCATTGAGGGAATGCCCGCACACGTCAGCGCACACGCGGACGCGCTCAGAGGTCGCTCGATGCTCGTCCGGCGCACGGAAGTCTTTCCCGTCGAATGCGTCGTGCGCGGCTATCTGGCCGGGTCGGGCTGGAAAGATTACGCGCGCACAGGCGAAATCTGCGGCCACAAACTGCCCGCAGGCTTGCGCGAATCCGACCAACTCCCCGAACCGATCTTCACGCCCGCCACGAAAGCCGAAACCGGACACGACGAGAACATCAGCGAAACGCGCATGAGCGAGATCGTCGGCGCGGAGACGACCGCGAAACTTCGCGCCACCGCCCTCGCGCTCTACCGCGATGCCGAAACTTACGCGCGCGCGCGCGGCATCATCATCGCCGACACGAAGTTTGAGTTCGGGCGCGACCGCGAAGGCGAGATCATCTTGATTGACGAAGCCTTGACGCCCGACTCTTCGCGCTTCTGGCCGCTCGACCGCTACGAGCCGGGGCGTCCGCAAGCCTCTTTCGATAAACAATTCGTGCGCGACTATCTCGAAACGCTCGACTGGGACAAACGACCGCCCGCGCCGCCGCTCCCCGCCGAAGTAGCCGCCGCCACCACCGCACGCTACCTCGAAGCCTACAGGCTTCTCACCGGCAGCGAACTGTGAAAGGCAGAGGTAGATGTCAGATGCTAGATGCTGGATGTTAGAAAAAGCCGTTGACTCACTTCTTAACTAAAATCTGACATCCAGCATCTAGCATCTGTTCCCAAATGACTTTCTTCGACTTGATCGTGCTGGCGATGGTGTGCGCTTCGTTGATCGCGGGCGCGTTGCGCGGGTTCGTGCGTGCGCTGATTGCGACGCTGGCGATGTTCGCCGGCGTCATCGTGGCCGCATGGAGTTATGAGACGGCGGGCGCGGCTTTGCGTGGGTTGGGTTTGGTCGAATCGAGCGCGGCGGCGAACGCGTGCGGCTTTCTGTCAATCGTGGGCTGCGCGCTCGCGCTCGGCTTTCTGGCCGGGGGATTGTTGCGCGGGGGATTGCGTCGCGCGAAACTCGAATGGATGGATCGCTTGCTCGGCGCGCTGTTCGGGTTGGCGCGGGGCTTGGCCGTCTGCTCGGTCGTCTATCTGGCGTTGACGGCTTTTCCAGTGCGTCTCGCAACTGTTGCTGAGGCGCGCACCGCGCCCGCTCTGGCCGAAGGCGCGCGTTTGATTTCGTGGTTGACCTCCGAAGAGATGCGCACGCGCTTTCAGGCAGAGTACCGGCGGCTGACGACCTGAAAAGTTTTCCCGTTTGCAGAATCCGCGCAAGATTGACACTTTACAGTAGAGACTATTTGGAGAAGAGAATGCAGATGCGTACACGTCTCGAAGCGTTGATAGACGAAATGCTCGACGGCCAGATCATGCTCGACGAAGCCGTCGCCGAATTTGAAAAGCTCTACATACAGAAAGCGCTCGCACGCCACAAAGCGCACCTCTCGCGCACCGCCGCCACGCTCGGCATCCACCGCAACACGCTCTCCAAACGCGTCGCCAACTATCGCACGCAGGAACGCTCCCTCTCCGCCGCACGCTCCAAAGGCGGCAGCGGCAAATCCGCCGCACGCCGCTCCCGCTAGCAAAATCCCCTAAGAATTGCGCCAAATTCCGCTAAACCACTGCCACCCAGCCCAAATCTGAGCGAATCACACTCATATTTTTAACCCGCCATGTTGACAAGCCTCTCCCACTCGCTATATTCTTAGCACTCGTTCCGTGAGAGTGCTAGAAAAACGGCCTGCCAGAATTCTTATCTAGTCGTTTGAGGCGAATTGCCGGGCACCTGCGGGCGGGAGCGGGAAACGAGTTCCAACAGTCTTTTGCAATCAAACACCCTGAAATTCATTCGGTGAAATCTGAAAGGAGTAGTGACTTTATGGCGATAAACATCAGACCTCTACAAGACCGCGTGATCGTGAAGCGGATCGAAGAAGGCGAGCAGGTGCGTGGCGGGATCATCATCCCCGACAGCGCGAAAGAGAAACCGCAGGAAGGCGAAGTGATCGCCGTCGGCGAAGGCAAATACAAGGATGACGGCACGCGCCAGACTCTGGACGTGCAGGTCGGCGACCGCGTCTTGTTCGGCAAGTACAGCGGCTCGGAGATCAAACTCGACGGCGAAGAGTTCCTGATCATGCGCGAGGACGACATTCTCGGCATCATCGCGCGCGCGGGCGCACAGGCTGGCGGCGGCAAAAAAGGCAGCAAATAGTTCTGACGTTTGAGAACGCTGCTGCTTTTTTGTTGCTAGAAGATTGAGAATCAATTTGAGGAGAATAGATTTATGGCGAAACAAGTAATTCATGGCGAGGAGTCGCGCGCGGCGATTTTGCGCGGCGTCAACCAGCTTGCCGACGCGGTCAAGATCACACTCGGCCCCAAGGGGCGCAACGTCGTCCTCGATAAAAAATTCGGCTCGCCCACGATCACGAAAGACGGTGTGACGGTGGCGAAAGAGATCGAGTTGAAAGACTCGCTCGAAAACATGGGCGCGCAGATGGTGCGCGAAGTCGCCTCGAAGACCTCCGACATCGCGGGCGACGGCACGACGACGGCGACCGTGCTCGCGCAGGCGATCTTCCGCGAAGGCGTGAAGACCGTGGCGGCGGGCGCAAACCCGATGGCCTTGAAGCGCGGCATTGACAAGGCCGTGAAGCGCGCGACGGAAGAGATCGTGCGCCTGGCGAAGCCCGTCAAGGGCGACATGATCGCGCAGGTCGGCACCATCTCAGCAAACGGCGACCGCACCATCGGCGAGTTGATCGCGGAAGCGATGAACAAGGTCGGCAAAGACGGCGTGATCACGGTCGAGGAATCGCGCACGATGGAGACGGCTCTGGAAGTCGTCGAGGGTATGCAGTTTGATCGCGGCTACCTCTCGCCTTACTTCGTGACCGATCCCGAGCGCATGGAAGCTGTGCTCGACAACCCGTACATCCTGATCAACGAGAAGAAGATCAGTTCGATGAAAGACTTGCTGCCCTTGCTCGAACAGGTGGCGAAGATGGGCAAGCCGCTCTTGATCATCGCGGAAGACGTGGAAGGCGAAGCGCTCGCCACGCTCGTCGTCAACAAACTGCGCGGCACTTTGAACGTCGCGGCGGTCAAAGCTCCGGGCTTCGGCGACAGGCGCAAGGCGATGCTCGAAGACATCGCGATCTTGACGGGCGGCAAAGTCATTTCGGAAGACCTCGGCATCAAGTTGGAGAACGTGCAAGTCTCCGATCTCGGACGCGCGAAGAAGGTCACGATTGACAAGGACAACACCACCGTCGTCGAAGGCGCGGGCAAAGATTCGGACATCACGGGACGCGTGAAGACCTTGAAGGCGCAGATCGAAGACAGCACTTCGGACTATGACCGCGAGAAGATGCAGGAGCGTCTGGCGAAACTCGTCGGCGGCG
>DASYMM010000115.1:0-4065 GCA_036009085.1 Pyrinomonadaceae bacterium
GAGGCGGTGAAGTTGCCCTGCGAAGTTTCGATGCGCCAGAGTTGCGCCCGCTCGTCCCACGCGGCTTCGCGCACGTCGTGGCGGAAGCGTATGTGCGGAAGTATGTGAAAGTCTGCGGCGCAGCGTTTGAGGTAGTCCCAGATTTCGGGCTGGTGCGAATAGCTGCGCGTCCAATCGGGGTTCGGCGCAAAGGAGAAGGAGTAGAGGTGCGATTGCACGTCGCAGGCGCAACCGGGATAACTGTTGTCGCGCCACGTGCCGCCCACATCCGAATCGCGCTCGAAGATGACGAAGTCCTCGATGTCTCGCCCCTTGAGCCGGATGGCCGTGCCCAACCCACCGAAACCGCTGCCGATAATCGCGATGCGCGTGTTGAATGGATTGTTGCCGCTCGTGCTCGCCACCCGTGTCTCCTCTCCGCGTCGCAAGGTGTTCGTGAACTTGCGCGTTCAAGATCAACTTTCAACTAACCGGACAACGAGCGACGATATACCAGCAACTTTCCCCGCGCAATTCGACGCGCGCCGCGTTGATCCGGATCGCACGGCGTTTGCGCGTTAAAGAGTGGGGCAACAAAACGTGCGTTGCCTTACTTCCTCCTGCATTTCTTTGCGCCTTGCGCCTTTGCGTGAAAACATTTCTCACGCAAAGGCGCAAGGCGCAAAGGAAAACTAGAAAGGGTTGAGCGGTTGAGCGTAGTTTTGAAATAAACTCTTGCTTGTTCGCACAGGTTAACGTCTGCCGGATGAAGGAGCGTGTGTTTTGCGTAGAGCAATTTTGAGCGGTCTGTTTGCCCTGCAACTCGTCTGCGCCGTCGTAACGGTCAACGGTCAGCAAAATTCACCTGTCGCCAACGCAGCCGATCCGCTGGCCGCGTGTTCCGAAAAGATTGTCCCTTACGCCGACTGGCCGAAGGTCAAAGACCCTGCCTTCTCTCTGGACGTGAGCGGCAAGACGGGCGGGCGGCTCTACTACTTCGGCGCAGAGCACGCGACCGACCCGGCGCACGCGCAGTTTGCGGAGATCGAGCGCGCGTGGAACGCTCTGAAGCCAACCGTCGCCTACTACGAAGGGCCGAACCGCCCCATCGCGGAGACGAAGGACGAGACGATCAAACAGGCCGGAGAGTCGGGCTTCGTGCGCTTTCTGGCGAAGCGCGACGGCGTGCCTTTCGTCTCGCTCGAACCTTCGCCCGTCGAAGAGGCCGCGCACGTCTCGCGCAAGTTCACGCCCGAACAGGTGTTGCTTTTCTACGTGCTGCGCGAGACGGCGCGTTTGCGGGAGCGACGCAAACTGCCCGAAGCTGAGTTGAAGGCAGCGGTGGGGCAACTCGTCGAACGCGCCGCGAAGATGAAAGGCTTCGAGGGCGCGTTCACGGACGTTGCCGGGTTGGAGACGGCCTACCGGAAATATTGGACGAGTCCGGCGAACTGGTGGGAGGCTCCGCAGGCATGGTTCGATCCGGGCAAGTCGTCGAAGGAGACGGGCGGCATCTTTACGAACGACATCAACACGATGTCGAGCGAGTATAGAGATTTGCACATGTACCGCGCGCTGGCCGGGACGACGCTTGAAGGCCAGCGTGTCTTCGCGGTCGTCGGGCGCAATCACGTCCCGATGCAAACGCCCGCGCTGCGCTGTGCGATCAAGTAGCTCTCGTTCGCCGGGTTGACGCGTGGGACAAACAACGCGCGCTGCTGTAAATTATAGATGTGAGCGACATCTCTCTAGACGAACTGCACGCGGCGGCGGAGCGCGAAGCACGCGAAGCGGGGTTCGACACAAACTTCTCCGGCCAAGTCTTGCAGGAAGCGCGCGAGTTGGCCGCGAGAAGTCAACAGATCATCGCAAGCGCGGACGCGCGCGACTTGACCGCCCTTCCGTGGTCGTCCATAGACAACAGCGACTCGCTCGATCTGGATCAAGTGGAGTTCGCAGAGCGTCTGCCGGACGACAGCATACGCATCCTCATAGGAGTGGCCGACGTGGACGCCTTCGTCCCGAAAGCATCGGCCATTGATCGCCACGCCTGCGCGAACACCGTCTCCGTTTACACCCCCGGCAAAGTCTTCCCCATGCTGCCCGTAGAACTCTCGCACGACGCGACCTCGCTCCTCGAAGGCGTTGACCGGCTCGCCGTCGTCACCGAAATGAGCATCACGAGCGAATTTGAAGTCCGTCCGGTGAGCATCTACCGGGCGCGCGTTCGCAATCGTGCGAAGCTGATTTATGAGCGTGTCGGCGAGTGGCTCGAAGGCGACGCGCCCCTGCCCCCGGAAGTCGCGCGCATTGAAGGGATGGAGGCGCAGTTGAGGTTGCAGGAAGAGGCGGCGGAGCGTCTGCGCGTGTTGCGGCTGCGCAAGGGCGCGCTCGAACTTGAGACAAGGGAAGCCGTGCCCGTCGTCGTCAATGGCCGCCTCGTCGAACTCGCGGCGCGCGAACGCACACGCGCGCAAGACATCATCGAAAATTTTATGATCGCGGCCAACACGGCGTTGGCGGAGTTTTTGGAGTCGGAAGGCGTGGCGTCTCTGCGTCGCGTCGTGCGCGAGCCGGAACGCTGGCCGCGCATCGTGGACATCGCCTCGCGTTACGGCGAGAGTCTGCCCGCGCACGCGAACTCGCTCGCGCTGGCAAGCTTTCTGTCTCGCCGCCGTGCGGCTGACCCCGCGCACTACGCGGAACTGTCGCTCTCGATCTTGAAACTGATGGGCGCGGGCGACTACGTGGTGGAGACGCCCGACGCGGAGCAGGCGGGACACTTCGGCCTCGCCGTCGGAGACTACACGCACTCGACCGCTCCCAATCGCCGCTACGCCGACCTCATCACGCAACGCTCCGTGAAGTCGCAACTGGCGGGCGACGACGCGCCTTACACCGTGGACGAACTGCGCGACATCGCCGCGCGTTGCAATCTGATGGAGAGCGCGTCGCGCGGCGTCGAACGCCGGATGCGTAAGTGTGCGACCGCGCTGCTGGTTGGTGAAAAGGTCGGGGAAGTGTTCGACGCGGTTGTGACCGGCGTGAAGGAGAAGGGGACGTTCGTGAAATTAAACGCGCCGCCGGTTGAAGGAAAAGTGGTGGAAGGCGCGCGGGGTCTCGACGTGGGCGACCGCGTGAGAGTGCGCCTGCTCGCGGTTGATGCGCGTCGCGGTTTCATTGATTTCGCACGCGCGGGTTAGCATATACGGCAAGCCAACGGACAAAAGCGCAAATGTGATGAAGCGGAACCTCGTCGAAGTCTTCGCCGCTCTGGCCGAATCGCCGTTTCGCCGCCGCTTTCGCTTGCGCGGCAAGGAACTCGACTACCTGCGCCGCAAAGGATTGGCAATCGTCCTTGAGCACGCGGCCGATTTTATCGAGAAGCGTCTGGCGTCGGCCTCGCCCGTGAACGACGGCAAGCAGACGCCGATGCGACATCATCCGGTCTTCATCGCGCAGCACGCCACGGCCACGTGTTGTCGCGGCTGCTTGCAGAAGTGGCACGGGATACCGAAAGGCCGCGCGCTCGCGAGCGAGGAGAAGGCGTACGTTCTGGAAGTGATCAAAACATGGCTCGCGCGCGAAGAGGGATTGAATGAAGGAACTGCTTGAGACATACCCTGTGGTGATCGAAATACCCGTCGCGTGGGGCGAGATGGATTCGCTCCGCCACGTCAACAACATCGTCTATTTTCGTTACTTCGAGAGCGCGCGGATGGCCTACTTCCAAAAGTTGGACATCTGGACTTACATGAACGAGACGGGCATCGGGCCGATTCTCGCTTCGACGCAGTGTAAGTTCAAATTCCCTCTAACCTACCCCGATACCGTTTCCGTGGGGACGAAGATTTCCGGGTTGGAAGCCGACCGCTTCGTGATGAAGTATGTGGCGGTCAGTCACGAGCATGAGCGGGTTGCCGCAGAGGGCGAGGGCTTGATCGTCTCTTACGATTACCGCGCGCTAAAGAAAGTCCCGTTGCCCGAAGAGATCAGGGAGCGAATAGAAATTTTGGAAAACAGCACGCCGAGGAGTAATAGCAGTGACGAGTGACGAGTGACAAGTGACGAGCAAGAACAAAATAA
>DASYMM010000116.1:0-4654 GCA_036009085.1 Pyrinomonadaceae bacterium
ATCCTTAATCATTCCGCGTCCATTGTTTCTTAACTCTCTGTGCCTCCTCTGTGTTCTCTGTGCCTCTGTGGTGAAGGCTTTCCGAAATCACTCGCGTCCGGCCTGTGCGGGACTGGCCGCAGGTTTTTCGTTGACGATAAACTTCGTCGGGGCGAGCGTGGCGTGCGCCTCCGGGTTGTAGTAGTCGTAAACGAGCGAGGGCGCGGATTGGGCTTTGAGGCCGAAGCGCGGGCGAAAGGTGAACTGGAATTTTGTGCCCCCGGCGCGCGGCCAGAGGTAAGCGACGAGGCGGTCGGGCAACACGTCGTAGTGGCTGAACTCCCAACCGGATTCCTGCATCGCGCGTTCGAGCGAGGCGCGATCCACGTCCGCGCCCGGCGGGAGGCCGACTTCGGCGAGCAGCATCCCGTAGCCGCGATGCCCGATGCGTTCGGCTTCGACGCGGCAGGTCACAGTGTCGCCCGTCGCCGCCGCCGTCCGGTCGAAGTTGACCGTCAGGCGCAACGCGCGCGTCTCTTCGGGTTTGGCATGCGTGCCGGAGGCGTCGGCGTGCGCCCACGAACGGTAGTAAGTCGTGACGAGTTGCGCGGTGGCGACGAGCGTTGCGCCGTCGGAAGCGCGTTTGATCTCGACGCGATTGCTGCCCGGCGCGAGGAAGCGCGAGAGATCGAGCGAGACGGGATTGGCGGGTTCGTGCGCCGCCGGAAGCGCGACCATCCCCGCGCTCTGCCCGTTGACGAAGACTTCGGCCTGTTGCCCCGCGCTTGTGTCTGTGAGCGATGTCGTGTTGGCGGCTTGGTTGCGTTGCGCGCCCGCCAGGCGTTTCGGCGAGAGCGCGTCGAGCGCGTCGAGCACGTTGACCGTCGCCTGCGTCGAGAGCCAGACGCCGTAGCGATCCTTGTTCTTCAACAGAAAGAGCAACCCGCGATCAACGAGTTCGCCGGAAGAAAGCCGGGCGGTCTTGGCCGCGAGCGCAGAAGGCGTGGATGCTGGCGCAGCCGTTGCCTCAACGCTCTCTTCATCCTTCACCCTTCCGCTTTCGTCCTTGCCGCTCGCCTTCGATAAGGCTTGCACGGCGAGGGCTGTGGTTTCGATGCGACCCGCTTGTCCCCAACCGTAGAAGGGCGTGTTGGTTTCGAGCGACCAATAAGCCATGCCCGCTTCGTCGCGTGCGAGCGCGCGGAGCCGGGTGGTGGCACGCGCGACGAGGTCGGGCGACGCGCCGCCGTCAATCGCGGCGAGCGCGTAAGAGGCGATGAGGTACGGCTCGTCAATTTCTTCCGTGCGCGGCGCGAGATATGCGAGCGCGCGTTGAAGCGGAGTTGCGGGCGAAGTTGCGGCAGTCGGCGCGGCCTGAGTTTTAATTTGCGAGGTTTGAATTTTAACTTGCGGGTCGGGTTGGAGTCCGCCGGGTTGTTGCATGGCGAGTATGCGCGCGACGTAGGCCGTGAGCATCGCGGTGCGCCGCCCGTTCGACGTTTTCTCGTATTCGTAAGCCGCCCAACTGCCGTCCGCGCGCTGCTGGCTCACGAGCCACTCGCGCGCCTTCGTCAACACCGTCTCGTCAACGCTCGTAAACTCGCGCGCGTCCGTCAAGAATCTGACGGCGTAGGCCGTGAGCGCGAGATCGGGTTCGCCGCGTCCCCAGTAGGAGAAGCCGCCGCTCTCCGAGCGATAAGAGAGCAGGCGTTCGTAGCCCTGCCGGACGTAGCGCGCGGCCTTCGCGGCGATGGGCGGCGCGTGCGTCGCAGCATCGCTTTCAGCGTGGCGGTAGTGGCGCAGCACCAGGAGGCTCGGATAGGTGGATGAGATCGTCTGTTCGGCGCAGCCGTAAGGGCGCGACATGATCGCCTCGACGCCCTCGATGGCGTGCGCCATAAGGTTCGGATAAATCTTCAACTCGGCGCGCGCCGAACGCTGAATCGCCGTGGCGGGCAGATTAACTTCGAGCACGGACGCCGCGCGTAAAATCTGCGTCGCGGTGTCGGCGACCTCTTCGCCGTCGGGGTGGACGTGGACGGGTTTTTCGATCTGATCGCTCGCGTCCGCGCCGATGGCCGTGATGCGCTGCAAGCCTTCTTTGACGGAGGCGACGGCGCGGAAGTCGAACGTCTCGCGCGTGGCGTCGCCCGCCGCAGCGTTTACCTGTTTGTGCGCGGGGCTGAGCAGTGTGAACCAGTCTTCGGGTTTGATGTCGAGCGCGACGGGTTGCGCGCGGTCGAGATAGTTACGCAGGACGACGGGCAGGCTGATCTCGTCGCCTTCGGTCAGGACGCGCGGCGGGTCGTGTTCGACGAAGAACGGTTGGAAGGCGCGTATCTCCTGTTCGACCGTGCCGAGTTCGCCCGTCTCGGTCGAGCCGATGATGGACATCTTCCATGTCGTGATGTTGTCGGCGAGTTTGAAGCTCAGATTGGTGCGCCCCTGCCGGTCGGTTTCCACGGCGGGTTGCCAGTACAACGTTTCGGGAAAATCTTTGCGCAGGCGCGGCGTGGAGATGGGAGACTTTTGCGCCGTTGCGCCCCGACCCAATAGCTCTATGCTTTGCTTTGTGACGTTTGTTTGGAGGGCACTCATAGTCGTCTGGACGGCGACGGTGCTTCCGCTGACCGTGACGGTCTCTTGTACTGAACCGATGGCGAGCGTCAGGTTGACTGTGGCGAGCGTTGACGCTTGCACCTGCACGTCCATGACGACGGTTGAACTGAAACCCGGCGCATCAACGCGCACGGTGTAGAGTCCGGCGGGCAAGTTGTGCAGGAGATATTTGCCTTCGTCGTCGGTCGTGGTTGCAAATTCGCGCCCGGCCTGTTGCTGGTGCGTCGCCTTGACGGTTGCCGCGGCCACCGCCGCGCCCGACGGATCAAGGACTGAGCCGCCAATCGCGCCGGTCGAACCGTTAAAGGTGAGAGCGACGGTTGCGGCCACGGGCTGCTTGTCCTGCGCCGATTGATCCGAGACGATGTGCGAAAACTCGGCGACGTTGAAATCGTCGGACGTGCCGGTCAGTCCGTCCGCGCCCGCGCTGCGGAGCGTGATGAAGAATAGCTGTCGCGTCACGGGCGTCAGGGTCGTGCGTTGCTGCGCGCCGGGCGACAGCGCGTTTGCGTTGCCGCGCTCAACCTGAACGCGGTCAGCGTAGCGCGACTCGGTGCGGAAGGCCGCGTAATAAGGATGCCCCCAGGGGTCTTTCAAATTCGCGGGTTGAAGCTGCACGCGCCGGAACGTCTCCGCGAGCGCGGCCTCGTCGCGCGGAAACGCGCCGGTCGCTTTGAGATAAGCGGCGAGCGCGGCATCTATGAGCGGGCGCGTGTCGGCGAAGTAGTCCATCCCCTCCGTCCAGATTACGAAGTCGTCCGTCGTGTTGTAATTAACATCGGTCGAGACGAGGCGACCGTCGGGGCCGCCGCTCACGACGTTCAAGATGTAGTACGTGCCGTTGACACCGAAGGAGAAGCCGTAAGGTTTACCCCAACGGTCGCGCAAGTTATCGAGGTCGAAATTTAGACGGGCGAGTTCGCTGCGGAGCGTGGCGTAGTCGCGTATGAAGTTGCCGTTGCGCTTGTGGTATTCGCGGAGCGCGCGCGACATCGTTTCGCTGATCGGATCGAAGTAAGTCCACGTGAGGCGGCGCGCTTCCCAGTCGTCTGACGTGCCGGGTTGCTTGTCCGCGCCCGCGCTGCGGAAGGACAGCACATCCCGAGCGCGCTCGACGGAAAAGACGAATTGATAAGGTTTGCCCCACGGGTCGCGCAAATCTCCGAGCGCGATTCCGGCGATGGCGAGGATGCGGCGCAAGTCTGCTTCGTTCGTCGGGTGCTGCGCGGTCTTGTCCTTGTGGGCGGTGAGCGCGTCGCCCGTCGCTTTGAGTTCGGCGGCGGCGAGCGCGCCGAAGACCTGCGACTGGTTCGTGCTGCCGAACGACGCGCCGAAAAAGTTGGGCTGATAATCTTCATACTCGCGTTGGAGGAGAAGTTCGGCCGCCGTCTCCAACCCTTCCGGGAGCGGGCGCGCGGGGTTGATCTGTTCGATGTCGCGCGCGCTCACGCCGCCGACGGATTCGAGTCCGTACCAGAACTGGTAAAAATAACTTGAGAAGCCGTAACTCGAACTGAAATCCTGTTCCGTGCGCGCGCGTTCCTCGACGGCCTTGTCGAAGACGACGACGCCGAGCGCGCTCTCGACGCTGCGCCCCGAGGCGTTTCGCACGCGCACGCCCGCCGTCGCTTCTTCGCCCGGTTGATAACTCGCGCGGCTCATCCGCACGTCAAACTTCAACTCGCGATTGCGCGGGAAGATGACGGTGCGCGTACCGCTCGGATAGTCGTCGTAATCGCTGTCGGGGATGTCTGTCGAGTAAGCCGAGAGCATCACGCGATTTCGGAACTCAGGCCGGTAGGGCAACTCCAACCCCGCGCTCCCGCCGCGCAAACGTAGCGTCTCCGTCGCCACCACGCGATTATCGCTCACGACATCCACGAAGATTTTTAAGTCCTTCTCGCTCGAACTGATGCGCGCACGGATGTTCTCGCCCGCGCGATAGATCGTCTTTTCCGTCTCGATGCGAATGACGGGCTGTGAAGAATAGAGCCAGATGGTTTCGTCTTCCGTGCCCGTACGCCCCTCGCGGTCGTGCGCCGAGAACGACAGGTAT
>DASYMM010000117.1:0-5737 GCA_036009085.1 Pyrinomonadaceae bacterium
GATGATGGCCTATCGCGAGTCGAAACGGATCGCGCTTGGGACAGAGGCCAAGTTGCGTGTGCTGGCCGAACTGCTCGGGCGACACAGGCGGGAGCGCGTGCTCATCTTCACCGCCGAGAACGAGATGGTCTATCGCATCTCCGAGCAATTTTTGATCCCCGCCATCACGCACGAGACGAACATCAAGGAGCGGCGCGAATGGCTCGCCGCGTTCAACGCGGGCGACGTGCTTGCGCTCGCCACGTCGAAGGTTTTGAATGAAGGCGTGAACATCCCCGCCGCTTCCGTCGCCATCATCCTCTCCGGCTCAGGTTCGACGCGCGAGCACATCCAACGCCTCGGTCGCATCCTGCGCAAGCTGCCCGACAAGGAGGCGACGCTCTACGAAGTGGTGACTCTCGACACGACCGAAGAGGGCATCAGCCGGCGGCGCGGCGGCGAGCAGTTTCGCGGGAGTGCCGCACGCGGCGAAGGCGGTAGTTTGCTCGGTGGGTTTTAATTTATGTTGACCGCAGACCTCGCACTTAGCTGGCAGCGCGGCGCGCAAGTAAAGCCGCGCTACATCAACGCGGAAGACGAAGGCTGGCTCGATGCCGCCGCCGTCTTGATCGAACTCTTCCGCGAGCATCAAGGCTGCACGCGCGCCGAACTCGAAGCGGCTCTGGAAGAGTACGTCGGCGTGGGGACGGATTACAAAATCCTGCGCGGCTTGATCAAGTTGCTGATGGATCGCACGGAGTTTGCGGCGGGCGTCGAAGTCGTCCCGGCGGATTTGCGGCGCGCGGTGTTTCTCAAGGCGCGTGCGGCGCATCCGGTCACGGACGAGAGCGTGCGCGGGCAAGTCTTGACGGAAGCCGGGCAGGAACTCGCCTGCGCGCCGGAATTGGTGCGCGCGAATTTGTACGCGGACTTGCCGAAGAACCAGCGGCTCGTCGAGTTTGAAGAGACGGACGCGCGTGCGCTCCTCAAACTCTACAACGTGGCGCAGGCGCAGGCGTTGCTCTATCGCTGCGTGCGGATGCGTCTCACCGTCGAGCCGCAGGGCGCGGAAGGCTATCGGGAGTTGTTCGGCGCGATCAAGGCGTATCGCCTGATTCACACGATCAAAGGAAGCCCCGCGGAAGGCTACGAGATCGAACTCGACGGCCCCGTCTCCATGTTTCATCGCTCGCAGAAGTACGGCATCCAGATGGCCGTGTTTCTACCCGCGCTGCTTTTGTGCAAGGGCTGGCGCATGCGCGCCGAGATCGAGTCGCGGCACAGCGGCACGTCCTTCTTCGAGATGGAGAGCGAGGGACACGCGCTCTCGTCGCACTACTTGAGCATCGTGCCATACGAAAACCCGGCGCGGGAAAAGCTGTTGCAGAGTTGGGCGCGCTTCGAGAGCGAGTGGAAGTTGGAGACGAGCACGGAGATCATCAACCTCGGCGCGAGCGCGTTCATTCCCGATTTTGCGTTGCGCCACGAAGACGGGCGCACGGTCTATCTCGAAATTCTGGGCTTCTGGACGCCGCCGCATCTCAAGGAGCGTTTGCAGGAGTTCGCCGGGAGCGGCTTCCGCAATTTTCTCCTCGCCGCTTGGGAGGAACTGCGCGGCAGCCGCGAGCCGCTGGTCAGTGCGCCGCCGCACACGATCATCTACAAACGAACGCTCGACCCGGCGACCATCGAGTTGGCCGTCAACAAGTTGATCTCGGAAGCGGGACAGACGGAAAACATCTAACTCAAGTATGAAAACTTTCAACCTCTGCTTTCTGGGTTTCGGCAACGTGGGGCGCGCGCTCTTGCGCCTGCTCGGCGAGAAGTCCCCGGAGATGCGCGACGTTTACGGCATCGAATGGCGCGCGACGGGCGTGGCGACGCGGCGCATGGGTTGGCACGCGTCGGCTGATGGATTGCCCGTCGAGTCGCTGCTGGCGGGCGAGGCGCAAGGCGCATCGGAGTTGACGAACGTGCGCGAGTGGCTGGCGGCGGCGCGTTGCGATGTGTTGTTTGAAACCACGTCGCTTGAGCCGCTGACGGGGCAGCCGGCGATTGAGCACGTCCGCGCCGCGTTGGAGGCGGGCGCGCATGTCGTGACGGCGAACAAAGGCACCATCGTACACGGTTATCAGGAGTTGACCACGCTCGCGCGCGAACGCGGGCTGCGCTTCAGCTTTGAAGCGACGGTGGCCGACATGCCGGTCTTCTCGCTGTTTCGCGAGTGTCTTCCGGCAACTCGCCTGCTCGGCTTTCGCGGCCTCTTCAATTCCACAACGAACATCATTCTCGAAGAGATCGAGCGCGGGCGCACGTTCGCCGAAGGAGTCGAACGCGCACAACGCCTCGGCGTGACGGAGACCGACCCGGCTTACGACGTTGACGGTTGGGACTCGGCGGTCAAGGTGTGCGCGCTGGCAAACGTCTTGATGCGCGTGCCGTTAAAACTTGGAGAGATTCGGCGGGAAGGGATTCGCGAATTGGATGCGGAGGAAGTGCGCGCGGCGCGTGCGGCGGGGCGGCCTTACAAACTCGTGAGCCGTGCCGCGCTTGGAGCGGACGGGCGCGTTGCGGCGTCGGTGCGTGCGGAACAGGTCGCGGCGGACGACCCGCTGGCAGGCGTGAGCGGCACGTCTCTCGTCATCCATTTCGAGTTGGACGTTCTGCGCGGCCTGACGCTCACGGCGCGCGAGCCTGATCTGCGAAGCACCGCCTACGGGCTGCTCGCCGATTTCATCAACACCGTGCGCGCCGAAACATAGAGAAGGAAAATTAGCCACTCAACCCTTTTGCGCCTTACGCCTAAACTTTGCGCCTCCGGCGAGAACTGTCTTTCTCGCCGGAGGCGCAAAGTTTAGGCGTAAGGCGCGAAGGGTGCGTGTGGCACGCTTAGTTAAGGGGGTGGTTTACTTTTAGTCTGTATCGGGGACGATGAAGGCGAGGTTGGCGAGGACGCTGCGGAGGCGAACCTGTCCGAGCAGGGTTTCGAGGTAGCAAGCGAGACCTTCGAGCGCGGGGCCGATCTCCAAAACTCTGCGCGCTGCCGCCACCTTTTTAACGAAGCGTTCGTACTCCTCCCAATCCTTGTACATCAAGAAGCACATGCTGCCGTCGCGAAAACGCTTGAGGTGCGCGAGCAGGAGCGCGACGGAAAATTGATCGCATTCCCTGTCGGCGCGGCGCGCGAGTTGGACGAGGTTCCAGAGGTCTCGATAGAGGATGAGAGCTTCTTCGCGGCGCGCGTGAAAGTCGTTGAAGAGTTCTTCGCCGTCGAGCGCGGGACTGAAGACCTGCGTGAGCGAGATGGTTGATTGCTGGAAGCAGTTGCGGAGCATCCCGTGCGCGCGTTCGAGCTTGCCACGGATGGGCGGCGAGTGCGGGTCGCTGATGCCGACGAGTTCAAAGCCATAGACGCGCCCGATCTCGTGGCCGATGGCATAACTGATGCCGTCGAGCGTGGAGAGCAAATCTTCGTTTGCGCCCTCCAAGTTCAGGATGCTGGCTTCGATGTGTTCGATGAGCGCGAGCGATTCTTTGTGGACGTTGTTGAAGACGGAGAAGGTCGAGGCGAGCAGTTGGTCTTGCTGCACCTTCTTTTCGATGAGGCGCAGGTAGTCGAGCAGGCGCGCCAGGTCGCCGAAGAGACGGCGCATCGTCTCACTGTAGGAGGCGGGCGAGAGGCTGGCGACGAGCGCGGCGAGCTGCGGCGACAGGGGTAGCTCAAGCGTCGGAAGCAGCAGCGTCTCAAGGCCGATCTCTTCGCCGCCAGTCTCTTCAGCGGCGGGAAGATAGGCGAGAGACTGCGGCGTCGTCGGCTCGTGTGCGGGCTGATCGAAAATGGCGCTGCTCATAAGTGATATTTCCTGTGGAAGCGGGGCGTTGGAATGAAATTCTGTCCGGTCAAACTTCGTGCGGCGAAAAAGTGTGCGCGCCGGGACAGGTCTCTTGCGCGCGCTGACCTATCAGTGTGCTGTCAAACTTTATGCCAGAAGCCTCCGGCGACCGTCTATGCGAGAAATTGGTTGATTCGCGGCCATTTTCCGCATCTAAACGGCGTGCAAGCGCAACCGGGGGCGCTCCGGCTGACAGTTTGACAGGTCAAGCTGGCAGTTTTGCGACAATATGACAGGTGCAAGGCGCGCCCGCCCGGCGTTTTCGGTTCGCGCAATTATTGGCTATTGTTGTCGCACCGTATAACGATGTGTAATTACATCGGAACATATCTTTTCTCTGTGCCCCCTTCGTGTGCTCTGTGTCTGCGGTGGTGAATGCTAGATCAACCAGCACTCACCATAGAGGACACGTGAGGGGGCACAGAGAGTTTCAAGTAATCGTAGCGTTTGAGGAGAGGAAGGCAGGAACGATGATTAACGTGCGTAGAGCCGCCGAGCGCGGCCACTTCGATTTCGGTTGGCTCGACACCCGACACACATTCTCTTTCGGCGAGTATTACGATCCGCGCAACATGGGATTCCGCGCGCTGCGCGTGATCAACGAGGATCACGTCCGCGCCGGTCATGGCTTCCCCACGCACCCGCACCGCGACATGGAGATCATCACCTACGTACTCGAAGGCGCGCTCGAACACAAAGACAGCATGGGCAACGGCACGGTGATCACTCCCGGCGAGGTGCAGCGCATGAGCGCGGGCACGGGCATTCGTCACAGCGAGAAAAATCCCTCGGCAGAACAGGACGTGCACTTGCTGCAAATCTGGATCATCCCGCAGGAGCCGGGGCTGACGCCGGGCTACGAGCAGAAGATGTTCGCCGCGGATGAGAAGCGCGGGCGACTGCGCTTGATCGCGTCGAATGATGGGCGCGACGGCTCGGTCACGGTGCATCAAGACGCAAACTTGTATGCCGCTCTGCTCGAACCGGGCGAAGAAGTGACGCACCAACTGTCGCCGGGGCGGCATGCGTGGTTGCAAGTGGCGCGCGGCGCGTTGGAGTTGAACGGTCAGCTTTTGCGACAGGGCGACGGCGTGGCGGCGAGCAATGAACCGGAGTTAAAGATAAAGGGGCGCGACGCGTCCGAGATTCTGTTGTTCGATCTCGGATAACGCGCGGGTTGAAAGTTTAGTGATTTAAATCCAAAGGGAACTAAAAACCCTTCACCGCAGAGACGCAGAGTTTACGCAGAGGGGGCGCAGAGAAAGAGTTGAATCTTTTCTCTGCGCCCCCTCTGCGTGATCTCTGCGGTGAGTCTTAAAGCTTAGTCATCCTTAATCGCCACTCGCTATCTTCGCATGAACAGCAAGGGCTTTTGTTGCCTGAGGAGTGTTCTAAGTTTCATGCGCGCCTTGTGCAACTGCGATTTACTCGTCCCCACCGAGCAGCCGAGCATGCGTGCTATCTCCTCGTGCTCGTGCCCCTCCACATCATGCAAGACAAAGACGGTGCGATAACCCGGCGGCAACTGTCCAATCGCACGGTCTAAGGCAATCCTATCTACCACCGGCATCGAATTGGGGTTCTGCGTGCCCGCCACTATCTGCACCGGTGTCTCCCCGTCGTCCGTCGTCTGCTCCAGTCTGACGCCCCGCTTGCGGAAGTGCATCAATACTTGATTGACGGTCAGGCGGTGGAGCCAGGTGGTGAAAGCCGATTCGCCGCGAAAACTACCGATTTTACGAAACAGTTGGATGAAGGCTTCCTGGGCTAAGTCTTCGGCCTCGGCCACGTTCTGGGTCATGCGCAGGCAGAGGGAATAGACTCTCCGGTTGTGCCGCTCGTAGAGTGTCTCGAAGGCCGCTAAA
>DASYMM010000118.1:0-9380 GCA_036009085.1 Pyrinomonadaceae bacterium
GACGAAGTTCTTTTCATTCCGGCGCACGTTGCGCCGCATAAACGAAACGTTCCGCCCGTGTCGCCGTTTCATCGTCACGCGATGCTCGCGCTGGCGACAAAGGACGAAGCGCGCTTCCGCATCTCGACCGTCGAACTCGACGAACCGAGGAAGCCTTACACCGTCGAAACGATCTTGCGCCTGCGCGACAGCTTGGGCGGGCAGATGGTGTTTGTGATGGGCGCGGATTCGTGGGAGGAGATCACGACATGGCGCGAGTGGGAGCGCGTGCTGGCTCTCGTCGCCACGGTGGTTGTAACCCGACCGGGGTACGAGTTGCTAACGGGGCACGTTTCGGAAGCGGTGCGTGGGCGTATCGTTGACCTGCGCGGCGAAGTGAGCGAAGAGGCCGTGCGCGCGGCGGAAATGTCTGGGGAGCCGCGAATCTATTTCACCGATGCGGTGAAGCTGGACATCTCTTCGAGCCACATCCGTCGCACGGTCGGCGCGGCGGGCGCAGACGAGACATTAGAGGGACGCATTCAAGTTCCGCCGCCTGTGGCGGAGTACATCAAAAAATACAGGCTCTACAGAGAGGCGCATGAAACAGAACGAAACGACGCCGGAAGAGAACGCGCTCACGACTAAGAAGCGCGCGACATTGAAGAAACAACCGGACACCGCAGCAGCGTCGGCGGCGACGCACGAAGGCGAGAGCGCGGCGGACGCTAGCGCTGCGCCGCAACAAGACGAAGGTTTGGACGCGCGCATCGTAAGCGCGCTCGGCGCGGCGAGCGACAAAAAGGCGCTCGATCTCGTCGTGCTCGATCTGCGCCCCGTCGCCACCTTCACGGATTATTTCGTGATCGCGAGCGGCACGAACGTACGCCAGGTGCAGGCCATCACGGACGAGATCACGGAGCGTTTGAAGCGAGAGGGCACGCGCGCCGAACGCATCGAAGGCTATCGCACAGCCGAATGGGTGCTCGTTGATTACGGCGATTTCATCGTCCACATCTTCGAGGAGAAAGCGCGACGCTTCTACGATCTCGAAAGACTCTGGCGCGAAGGCGTGCGCGTGCCGTTGCCCGCAAATTTGCAGGCGGAGACGGGCAGCAGCAGCGCACCGGGTAACAAATTGAGAAACGAATCTTGATCGAACTCGTGGCGAACTCGGAGGCGATGCGCGAGGCCGTGCGTCTCGCGAGTCGCGTCGCGACGACGGACGCCAACGTCCTCATCACAGGTGAGTCAGGCGCAGGCAAAGACGCGCTCGCGCTGCACATTCACCGCCACTCGAAGCGCGCCGCCGCATCGTTCGTCAAGATTGATTGCGCGGCGTTGCCAGCGGAGTTGTTGGAGGCCGAGTTGTTCGGCTACGAGCGCGGGGCGTTCACGGGCGCAAGCGAGGCAAAGCCCGGTCGGCTCGAAGCGGCGCACAAGGGAACGCTCGTCTTGGATGAAATCGCGCATCTCTCGACCGACGCGCAGGCGAAACTTTTGCGCGTCATCGAAGAGCGCGAGTTTGAGCGGCTCGGAGGCCGTCGCACGGTGCGCGTGGATGCGCGTCTGATCGCGCTCACGAACGTCGATCTGGATGAGGCCGTCAGGCGTCGCGCGTTTCGCCCGGACTTGTTCTATCGCCTGAACGTCGTGCGGATACACGTGCCGCCGTTGCGCGAACGCCGCGAGGACGTGCGAAAACTGGCGCGCGGGTTTTTGAAAACTTACGCCGCGAAGCATGGCCGGCGCGCCTTGCAGATCGAGCCGGACGCGCTGCGGTTGTTAGAAACTTATGATTTCCCCGGCAACGTCCGGGAACTGGCGCACGTCTTAGAGCGTGCCGTAATCGTGGCCGACGGAGAGCGCGTCGCGGCGGCGCATCTGCCCGAAGCAGTTCGCGCCGCCGCATCGCTGCAAAGAAAGCGAACCGGGCGTATGACGCTCGCCGAACTCGAAGCCGCCTACATCGCGGAGACTTTGGCCGCCGTGCGCGGCAACAAATCCGAGGCCGCGCGCCTGCTCGGCATCAGCCGCAAGAATCTCTACGAGAAACTGGCGCGGCAGAGAAAGGATGAAGGATGAAGGATGAGGGATGAACAAGACAAGGATGAATCACGTTGAGCAATTTTCTTATTCATCCCTTATCCCGCATCCTTCATCCCTTAAGCGATGCGCCTGCGTCTCATCTGGGTGGGCAAGACGAAGAATGAGCATGTGCGTGCGCTCGTGGGCGATTACTTGCAGCGGTTGGGGCGTTTCGTGCGTTGTGAAGTGACGGAGTTGCGTGAGAGCGCGCAGGCGGATGAGCGCGCGGTTGTCGAGGAAGAGAGCAAGCGGATTGGGGGCGCGCTCGCCGGCGCGGGCGGCGTGACGGTGTTGTTGGATGTGGAGGGCGGGCGCGAGTGGAGTTCGCCGGAACTGGCGGCGCAGGTCGAGCGTTGGCAGTTGGAGGGGCGAAAAGAGATCGCGTTTGTGGTCGGCGGTCATCTCGGAGTCGCGCCGGAGTTGAAAGCCAAAGCGGATGTGCGCTGGTCTCTGTCGCGTTTGACGCTGACGCATGAGATGGCGCGGGTGGTGCTGGTCGAACAGCTTTATCGTGCGTACACGATCATACACGGGCTGCCGTACCAGAAATAAGCGAGGGCGGGAAAAACTTCTGATAGAAACTTTTATCGCTCGTTTGCGTTTGATGTGGAATAAAGTTGGGGCAGAACAAGTAGGGTTGTAAGAGAGGAACATAAAAATATGGATAAGCGTAAATTGAAATCATATCGTGATCGTTTGCTGGCGCGGCGCGAGGGTTTGTTCCGGCAGGTGACGGAGGCGGAGATGTCGAGCCGCGAGCGCGACCTCGAAGCCACGCAAGACCCCGCAGACATGGCCGCCAACGCCTACACGAAAGAACTCTTGATCTCGATGTCGGCGAACGACCGTGGCTTGCTCGCGTTGATTGACGAGGCGTTGCACCGCATTGAGACGGGCGGCTTCGGCGAATGCGTCAACTGCGGCGAGCCGGTGCCGGAAAAACGTCTGGAAGCCGTGCCGTGGGCGCGCTACTGCCTCAAGTGCCAGGATTTGCAGGAGCGCGGGTTGTTGAACCCGGAAGAAGAATAACCACAGCGCAACCGCGAGGTTGCCTGCGAGCCGCACAGCCCTCCGATTTGGAATGTTCCGAATCGGAGGGCTGTCGTCACTAAAGAAAGACCTTCACCGCAGAGACGCAGAGGGGAACGCAGAGCGAGCGCAGAGAGCTGACATCGCTCAAGCCTCTGCGGTTCTCTGCGGCTTGGCTCTGCGTCTCTGCCGTGAAGGCTTCCGGCGGACACAAACTTTTATAGTAAACTCACGTTGATGTGGCTCACGCGACAACTCGATGCGCTCTACGATGCGACGCTCGCGCTCGTCTATCCGATGCGGTGCGCGGCGTGCGGCGCGGCGAGCGTCGAGGGACGAAGGGATGCGCCCGCGTGCGCGGCGTGCTGGCACGGGACGACAATCTTTACGGGCGAGGAGACTTGCTGTTGGAAGTGCGGCGCGGAGGCGCGCGGAGACGTGTCGCCGGAGAAGAGGATTGAGGTGCGTTGTCGCCGCTGCGACGAGTGGGCGTTTACGGCGGCGCGTGCGGTGGGGAAATATGAAGGAGCTTTGCGCGCCGCTGTCCTCGCCTTGAAGCATGAGCCGCACGTGCCTGCGCGGCTGGCGGAATTGCTCTGTGCCGCGCAGGGGCGTCCGCCGCTCGACGAGGCGACGCGAATTGTGCCGGTGCCGCTTCACGCCGAGCGCGAACGCGAGCGCGGCTTCAATCAAGCGACGCTGCTCGCGCGCTCACTCGCCGCGCGCATAAAGTTGCCGCTCGATGAATGGAGCGTGGTGCGTCGCGGTCATACGTCGCGCCACCGCGCGGGGATGGATCGGCAGGCGCGGCGCGAAACCGTGGAGCGCGCGTTTCAAGTCACGCGCCCGCGCCTCGTCGCAGGCGAGCGGGTGCTGCTCGTTGACGATGTGTTTACGACGGGCGCGACCGTCTCCGCTTGCGCGCAGGCGTTGAAAGAAGCAGGGGCGTTGGAAGTGTTCGTGTTAACAGTTGCGCGAGCATAGAAGCAGAGGTCAGAGGTCAGAGGTTAGAGGTTAGTTAAAATTGATTGCTGCTAACCTCTGACCTCTGCTTTTGCCCTCCGGCCTCCAACCTCTGTATGATGTGCTCATGAGAGACTTGTATTCGGAGATCGAACCTTACGATCAAGGCATGCTGCCGGTGTCGCCGGTGCACACGCTGTACTACGAACAGAGCGGCAACCCGGAAGGCGTGCCGGTCGTCTTCCTGCACGGCGGCCCCGGCGGCGGGACGATTCCAGACTACCGGCGTTTCTTCGACCCCGCCGCTTATCGCATAGTGCTTTTCGACCAGCGCGGGTCGGGAAAGAGCACGCCGCACGCTAATCTGGAAGACAATACGACGTGGCATCTCGTCGCCGACATCGAGCAGATTCGCGTGCATCTGGGAATTGAAAGTTGGGTGGTGTTCGGCGGTTCGTGGGGCAGCACGCTTGCGCTCGCTTACGCGCAGGCGCACCCCGCGCGCACGCTCGCGCTCGTGCTTCGCGGCATCTTTCTCTGTCGCCCGAAAGAGATTCAGTGGTTCTATCAAGAGGGCGCGAGCGCGCTCTACCCCGATGCGTGGGAGCACTACATCAAAGCCATACCGGAAGCGGAACGCGCGGACATGCTCGGCGCGTTTCATCGCCGCCTGACGAGCGAAGACGAGACCGTGCGGCTCGAAGCGGCGCGCGCGTGGAGCATCTGGGAGGGCAGCACTTCAAAACTCTACCCCGACGAAGACTTCATCGCGCACTACGGCGACCCGCAATTCGCGCTCGCCTTCGCGCGCATCGAGTGCCACTATTTTATGCACAACGCCTTCTTTGAAACAGATAACTACCTGATCGAAAACGTCGGGCGGATTCGACACATCCCGGCGGTCATCGTGCAGGGGCGTTACGACGTGGTGTGCCCTCTGATGAGCGCGTGGGAACTCCACCGCGCGTGGCCGGAAGCCGATTTGCGGATCATTCCCGACGCCGGACATTCCGCGCTCGAACCCGGCACGCGCAGCGCATTGGTCGAAGCCACAGACAACTTTAGAACAGTGACAAGAGAACAGTGACGAGTGACAAGTGACAAGTTAAAGCCGTAATCCGATCTTTAAATTTGTCTTGATTCTGGCTCGTTACTCGTCACTCGTCACTTGTTACTGTTCTTGGCTCTTGCCACTCATCACTTCTCCCCTGTACTATCTGGAAGCAATATGAATGGACGGGTTTTAGTCCTGAACGCATCCTTCGAGCCGATCAACGTGTGTACGGAACGGCGCGCGGTGGTGATGATTTTCAAAGGCGTGGCGCGCGTCGAAGAGCACAACGGCCACATGCTGCACTCCGCGCGGGTGACGATGCACGCGCCTTCGGTCATACGCCTGACCGAATATATTCATATCCCCTTCAAAAATCGTTCGCTCTCGCGCAAAAACATTTTGCTGCGCGATCACTCGACGTGCCAATATTGCGCCAAGCAACTGCCGCCTTCGGAACTCACGCTCGACCACGTCTACCCGCGTTCGCGCGGCGGCGAATCCACGTGGGATAATCTGGTGGCCTGTTGCAAACGCTGCAATCACCGCAAGGGCAGCCGCACGCCGGAAGAAGCGAAGATGCATTTGATTCGCCACCCGCGCGGTTTCTCGTTGCACGTCAGCCGGCAGATCATGCGCTATCTCGGACGCGCAGACCAGACGTGGCGCAAGTATCTTTTTTATGAATCCGGCACGGAAGAGTCGGACGGATAGACCACGAAGAGACTCAGGGCGAGCGAAAGTCCTTGCTGACACTACACGTTTACCTGTAAAGGATTTAGAGAGGAAAAACATGACACTAGCTATTGCTGGCCTCGGCCCACAGGAACTTATTATCATTCTACTAATCGTTTTTGTTCTCTTCGGAGCGAGCCGCCTGCCGCAACTCGCCAAAGCTCTCGGACAGAGCAAGCGAGCCTTCAAGGAAGGTCTCGACGAAGCCGACGAAGAGGAGCGCCTCGAAGCCGCGAAACGCCGCGAACGCCTCCGCGCCGCCGAAGCCACGCTTAGAGAAGACGAACTCGCATCCGACAAATACACCGCCGACAAGCCGCGCTAAACGGTTCGTCAAGTTAGCTGAATTAACAAGACGAGAGCCGCCGTGGTCGCTCAAAACGACCACGGCGGCTCTCCCGGTTTGCAACGCAAAACTGTTACTTCCGAAAACTTTTACTCGGCCTTTTGCCCGACGACGAGCGTGGCCTTGATGGTGAGGGCGAATTCGGCCTCGTCGCGTTCCTCGTCAATGATGCGCCTGACTTCGGTGAGCACGCGCGCGTGCGTGGCTTCGTCTTCGTCGAGCGGTTCGAGCCAGTTCTTCAGGAGATGATCTTTGACGAGCGGGGCGTTGAGAAATTCTTCGCCGGAGGCGTAGCCGAACTCTTCGATGTTCGTCCATGAACGGACGAGATCGAGACCCTCGCGGGCGGCCAACGCTTCCACGTCGGAGACGGTCGGGCGCGCCTGTATGAGTTGTTCCACGACGGGCGCATCTTCAAGCATCTCCGCGCTCATCAGTGCTTCCCAGTAGATCGAATAAAACTCTCCGAAACTCGAAGCGGTCGGCAGCGTCAAGGCCACGGTCGCGCCCGGCGCGGCGACGCGCACCATCTCGGCCAGCACTTCCGGCAGACGCTCCACCGCGACGAGCGACGCATCGCCTATGACGAGATCGAACTGCTCGTCCTCGAAGGCCAACGCTTCGAGTTGCGCCGCGCGAAACTCCGTCACTTCGTTCAACTTCGTCGCCGCAGCCTTCGCACGCGCGAGCGTCAGACGCGCTTCGCTCTCGTCAACTCCGATCAGCGTCAGGTCTTGCCCCGCGCGCTCTTTGATCGCGAGCGCATGCCCGCCCGTGCCCGCCGCGACGTAGAGCGCGTGCCCCGCTCGCGGCAACTGCACATGCTCGTCCATCAACCCCGCGAACCGCTCGCCCCAATCGGGCGCGATGTAGAGGTCGTGCAGGAAAGCTAATTCTTTGTCGGTCTTGTTCTCGCTCATAACCAAAAAACGTCCGTTGTCCGTTGTCCGTCGTCAGTTGTTTCCTTGTTGGTTAACTTGAATCCTGAGCTTTAGGTAGCCACTTTGTGCAGCACATACGACGGACAGCGGACAACGAACGTTCTACTCCTCCTTGTAATATTCGTGGCCGCGCAGTTGTTCGGGCAGGCAGGCCATCTCTTCTTTGGCGCGCGGGTCGTCGTGGACGTAGCGATAGCCGCTACCGTAGCCGGAGCGTTTCATCAGGGGCGTGACGGCGTTTCTGAGGTGCAGCGGGACGGGTTCGCGCGCGGTCTCCTGCGCGTCTTCGGCGGCGGCGAAGTAGGCGCGTTTGACGGAGTTTGACTTGGGCGCGCGTGCCAGATAGATCGTCGCCTGCGAGAGCGGGTAGAGAGCTTCGGGAAGGCCGATGAGCGCGGTGATCTGCGCGGCGGCGGCGGCCTGAACTATCGCCTGCGGATCGGCCAGCCCGACATCTTCGGAGGCGAGGATGCAGAGGCGGCGCGCGATGAAGAGCGGGTCGGCTCCGCCTTCGATGAGGCGCGCGAGCCAGTAGAGCGCGGCGTTCGCGTCCGAGTTGCGCAAACTTTTGATCAGGGCGGAGGCGAGATTATAGTGCTCCTCGCCGCCTTTGTCGTAAGCGTAGCGGGCGCGCCCCAGAGCTTCGACGACGATCTCGTCGGTGATGTGGCGCACGCCACGCTCGTCCGGCGCGGTTGATTCGACCGCCGCTTCCAGACCCGTGAGCGCGACGCGCGCATCGCCGCCCGACGCGCGTGCGAAACGCCCTAGCACTTCATCGGAGACTTGCGGGTGCAGGTTTGCCAAGCCGCGCGCTTCGTCCGTGAGCGCGCGGCGGATGAGCGCGGCGATGTCCGCTTCGGTCAGAGGTTCGAGCGAGAGCACGCGTGAGCGCGAGAGGAGCGCGCTGATCACTTCAAAGGAAGGATTCTCTGTCGTCGCGCCGATGAGCGTCACCGTGCCGTCTTCGACGGCGGGCAGGAGCGCGTCCTGCTGCGCTTTGTTGAAACGGTGTATCTCGTCAACGAAGAGGACGGTGCGGCGTCCCGTGCGGCGTGTGTCGCGCGCCTCACTGATGGCCGCGCGCAAATCCTTGACGCCGGAGAAGACCGCCGAGAGCGGGATAAACTCCGCGTCGCTGTGGCGTGCGAGCAGGCGCGCGAGCGTCGTCTTGCCGGTGCCGGGCGCGCCCCAGAGGATGAGCGAGGGCAGCGTGCCTTCGCCTTCGATGAGGCGGCGAAGAATTCGCCCTTCGCCGATCAAATGGCGTTGCCCGACAAACTCTTCGAGCGTGCGCGGTCGCATACGCTCCGCGAGCGGCGCGTCGGCTGCGGCTGCTTCGGTTGCGACGTGCGGTTCGGGTTCGTCAAACAAACTCTCTGTTTTGCGGCGCGGCATCGTTTAAAATTCCTGTCGAGTGTCGGTTATGGACACCGCCTCCGCAGGCAGTTTCCGGCGTAAAAAATCTGGCACTATTCGGGAGATTTGCTATCATAGCTTAACATAATTTCAGAGCCGTTTGGGGAAGCGTGACGCGCATTTGGAAGTGTGACGGAAGTGTGGCAGAACAGGGGCGGGCGTCCGAAGTCTTGGATGGAACGTTCGTCGCGGGTTGTTCGTATATGAGGGCGAGCGCAGGGAGGGAAGCAAAGTCTGAAGACTTTTCCAGCCGGGCGCGCTTTAGTTTAAGAGACGGAAGTTGAGGTGGATAAGATGAATGATATGTGGAGAGTTATCGGAATAATCGCACTCGGTCTGGTCGTGTTGGTGATCGGCGTGCCGCTGCTTCTGGCGGCGGCTGGCATCGTGCTCGGCGGCATCGGCCTGATCATAGGGCTGGCCGTGGCCGTGATCAAACTCGCCGTGGTGGTTGCCATCGGCTATCTCGCACTCGTCGCCATCCGCGCTTTAATGCGCTAAAAGTTGCGAGACATTTACCAAGTAAGCGCCCGCCCCTTCGTCCACCTTCGAGCGGGCGCTTTTCACTATCAGCCTAAAGTTTACGCTTCGGAGAGTTTTCCAAATGTATTGCCAGACGTGCGCCGCTGAAATTCAACCGGGACTCAATTACTGCAATCGTTGCGGCGCGGTGGTGAACGCGTCTTTGACGAACCGGACGGAGACGGCGACGCCCGCGCTCGTCGATCTCAAAAGCCCTGTGCGGACGCTCGGCGCGGCGGTCACGCTGACCACTCTCATCGGCATCACGATCATCTTCGTCGCTCTGGATGGAATGTCCGGCAGAGCG
>DASYMM010000119.1:0-3326 GCA_036009085.1 Pyrinomonadaceae bacterium
TTTCAGGTCTCGCCTGACTCGCGTTCGTTTGCGGCTTCACAGCGTTTTTCGCAGACGGCAGGGTAATGCGAAAACTCGTGCCGCGCTCCGTCTCCGATTCGACTTCCACCGTGCCTTCGTGGCGACGGATGATGCCGTAGCTCACGGCCAGCCCCAGCCCCATGCCCGTCTTGCCTTTCGTCGTGAAGAACGGATCGAAGATGCGCGAGCGCACGTCGTCGCTCATGCCTGTGCCCGTGTCGGCGACGGAAATTTCCAACGCGCCGTCAACCTCGCGCGTGGCGAGCGTGAGCGTGCCGCCCGCGGGCATCGCGTCCACGGCGTTGAAGACCATGTTGACCAGCACTTCGCGCAACTCCGACTCGTCGCCGAGGACGAGAGCCTTCGAGTTGATCTTGAGTTCGAGATTGATGTGGACGCTCGCGGCCTCCGCGTGATCCTTCCAGCGCGGGCGCGTGATCTCGCTCACGTCGAGGAGAAGTTGATCCACGGCGACGGGCGAGAAGGCGTGGTCGCGTCGCTGGCGCGCGAAGTCCTGAATGCGCTTGATGGTCTTCGCGCCGTCCTTCGCCGTCTTGATGATGATGTTCAAACCGCTCTCGATCTTCGCCGGGTCGTCCGTGTTCTGAAGCAACTGCGCGCGACCGAGGATTCCGGCGAGCGTGTTGTTGAAATCGTGTGCGACGCCCGAAGCGAGTTCGCCGAGCGCGGAGAGTTTTTCGATCTGCGTGTATTGCTCGCGGATGCGTTCCTGTTCGGCGATGTAATGCGAGAGTTCTTCCACGTGGAGTTCGGCCTGCGCGGCCTGCTCTTTGACCGCTTCCGCGCGCGCCGCCGCTTCCGCTTCCGCTTTGGCGGCAGCCGCCATCACCTGAATGTTTTTGAGATAGGTGCGATAGGTCAGGTAGATGCTGGCGATGATCGGCGTCGTGGCGATGATCGCGTAGGGGCCGAACATGCCGACGAGTTTCGCCGTGATGACCGCGACCGACGCGCCCGCGAAGTAAGTGATCGAAGCCCAGAGGCAATATCTGCTCCAGACGCGCCAGATGGATTGGTCGTGCTTCAAAGCCTGCGCGATGGACGCGAGCAGCGAATTGCAGATGTGCTGGACGAAGCCCATGATGCAGACGGCGACGATGAAGACGACGGAGAAATCGCCGTGCGTGAGATTGACGACATCGCCGAAGAAGAGGCGCAGGACGAGCACGGTGATTCCGGTGGAGACGGCAAGCTGCGCGGCGTTGTAGCCGAGCGTGATCGGCTTGCGGCTGATCAGGCGCGAGGAACAGAAGCCGTCAACCGCTGCGAGCAGGATCGCCGCGCCGCCGCCGTAGAGCAGCATCGTCAGGAAGATGAAGGTTTCTGAGACGGTGATGCGCCCGTTGACGCCGGGGAGCGGCACCGTGATGTGCGACGTGATGACGGTGGCGACCGCGAGCATCAGAAAGAGCAAATCGAGTTGCGCCCACGGCAGACGATACAGCGAAAAGAGACACAGCGACGCGCCCACGGCGATAACCGACCACATGAAGGGTTTAGCGATACGTTGTCTGTTCATCAAGAGAATCCTCTCGGATGTCGTTAGTTGCCCTCGCCCGTCGTTCTTCGGGGCTGGAGGAAGATCGTGTCGTAACAGGCGCGAAGTTTGTAGCCCGCTTTGAAGAAGAAGACCTGCGCGTCTTTGTTCTGTTCGTTGACGAGAAGGCACAAGGTTTCGGTGCGCGCCAGGAGGAGCCTGCCGAGTTGCGAGATGGCGCGTCGCCCGTAGCCTCTGCCGCGCTCGTCCGGGTGCACGTAGACGCCTTCCAGATAGATGCAGCCCGGCACTTCCGCCATGATGTCAACTTTGAAAAGCAAACGCCCGCCTTCGCCAGTCCACACCCAAACGCGCCCCAACTCGATGCGGCGCAGGAGACGCGCGCGAAACCCTCCGGCGTCTTCGTCCAGAGGATTGATGCCGCTTTCGTCGCAGGCCATCCGCGCGTTGATTGCCACGAGCGTTTCGAGGTCGTCCGCCGTGGCGAGACGCAAGGCCGCCGCTTCCGTCAAAGTCTCAACCGGCCAACGCTGTTCGAGGAAAAGTTCGCGGCAGATACGCAGGGGCTTCTGGCCGCCCTGCTCGTAGTGCGTCCAGAAGTGCTCGACCTTCTCCTGCTCGCCGACGATGACGTGCGCCTGCGCTTCTTTCGCCAGACCGGCAAACGCGGCGAGCGCGCCCTCGCTCTGCGTTTGGACGAGCGTGGCGTGTCCGACGAGCGCGACGCCTGCGAGTTGCCCCTGCGAATCGCGGCAACCGTAGAACGTGCCGCGATTGAAGTCGCTCACGATGCCGTTGTCGCGGACGAGGCCGCTCATGAAAATTGTGTCAACCGAAGGCGCGGCGGCGAGAAAGGCGAGGACTTCCCCGTAGTGCGCGTCGGTGAGCGGTTGAACGTTGGGTGGCCTCAATGTGGCGGGCGAGACGGGCGCGGCAGCGGTCGCGGAAGAAGCGTTGGGGGTCTTCTTCGGCGCGGCGGCGGGCGCGGCCTCTCTGGCTCGAATTGAATGGGGCATGTTGAGCGTCTCCTTATACTCCTACAAACTTTTACGGCTCGGAAAAAAGTGCGAGGAGCGACAAAAAAATTCCTAGTACCCGATGTAATCAACGCCCGTATCTACTTCCAACTCCATCGCGGAGGTTAAGTCCCCGCTCGTCCTCGCCGACTGCGCCTGCGTGACGGCGTCGCCGCGCAAGAGACTGTCGCCGAAGATAACTCCGTCTCCAAAAATAACGCCGTCTCCAAAAATAACTCCGTCGCCGAAGATGACGCCGTCGGCGGTGAGCGCATCAATTTTGAGGATCGGCGTGCCGCTCATGAGACTTCCGCCGTCGCTCAAGAGGACGCTGTCGCCGAAGATGACGCCGCTTGAGAGCAGCGCGTTGTCGCCTAAGATGAGGCCGCCTTCGCCGAAAATAACGCTGTCGCCGAAGATGACGCCCGGACTGTAAATTCTCTGATACCTCGCGACGAGGCTTGAACCCGTGGCAAAGGTGCGACCCATGATCAAGCCTTGCGCCCATCTGAACGTGTGCCGCGCGATGGTCGTCTGCGGCGCGGGCAAGTTGGCTGTCGTCAAAAGCGGCGAGCCGACGAAGGTGAGCGGCGACAAGTCAGCGCGGACGAGTTTGGCGAGCTTGACCGCGCCCTCGATGTTGAGTTGGCCTGCGCCCTGCTCGAACATGTTGAAGCCAGCGAGCGGTTGCGCCGTGTACATCAGGAGAGCCTTGACGCGGTTGGGCGTTTCTTCCGGGCGATACTGAAAGATGAGTGCCGCCGCGCCCG